>DATBCZ010000550.1:0-8445 GCA_036270175.1 Steroidobacteraceae bacterium
TCAGAAGCTCTGTACAAGCGCGCTCTAACCGTCATCCCCGGCGGTGTCAGCTCACCGGTACGCGCATTCCGGGCGGTGGGCGGCACGCCGCGCTTCATAGCCCGCGGCGCCGCTCAACACGTCACCGACGCTGATGGCAACACCTACCTCGATTTCGTGAATTCCTGGGGCGCCCTCATTCTGGGTCACGCGCATCCTGCCGTGGTAGCGGCGATCACGGAAGCTGCCGCCAGCGGCACCACATTCGGCGCGCCGTGCGAAGGCGAAGTTGAGTTGGCTGAGCGCATCGTCGCGTCCTACTCCGCACTCGAGCAGGTTCGGTTCGTCTCATCGGGCACCGAAGCCGTCATGAGCGCTATTCGTCTGGCGCGCGCATTCACTGGCCGTGACCTGATAGTAAAGTTTTCGGGTTGCTATCACGGACACGCGGATCACCTGCTGGTTGCCGCGGGCTCGGGTCTCGCAACGTTCGGCCGTCCTTCTTCCGCGGGCGTACCCGAAGCTTTTACGGCGTGCACCCGCGTGCTGCCTCTCGACGACGAAGCGGCTGTTGAGGCGCTGTTCGCGAAGGAGGGCGCTCGTATCGCCGCGGTCATCATCGAGCCCGTGCCCGCGAATCACGGTCTACTGCCGCAGAGAAAAGAATTCCTCGAGACCCTCCGTAAAGTCACGAGCCAACACGGCACGCTGTTGATTTTCGACGAAGTGATCTCCGGCTTCCGCCTGGCGCGTGGTGGTGTCAGCGAGCTCACCGGAATCGTTCCCGACCTCGCGACGTTCGGTAAAGTGATCGGCGGCGGCATGCCGGTCGGCGCCTTCGGCGGTCCGCGCAAGATCATGGCGCGCCTCGCTCCGGACGGCGATACCTATCAGGCGGGCACGCTGTCAGGCAATCCGGTCGCAATGGCCTCGGGCATCGCCACGCTGGACGTTCTCATCAAACAGAACGGTTGGCAGAAGCTCGAAGCCCTCGGCGCCGAGTTGGAAACATTGCTCGAGCCGGTGCTGGCGAAGGCGGGCTTCCCGGTGCACCTGACCCGGCAGGGATCGCTTTTCTGGATGTCATTTCACGAGGAAGGTGCGCCGAGAACCGCGGCGCCACTCACCGAAGCGGCGTCAAAACGCTTCAGTGCCCTGTTCCACGCCATGCTGGACCGCGGTGTATATCTGCCGCCGTCTGCGTACGAGGCGTGCTTCCTTTCCCTCGCCCACACGAGCGCTGACCTCCACCGGTTCACGCAGTCGCTGAGCGAGTCGTTCGCCGCTATCCGCTGAAGCGAGCCAAACCAGCCAGGCCACCGCAGCAACCCTAGAACGCATCGCCATCCACCTCATCCACCATGAAAGCAACCCGTGTCTTTCAACTTACCGCCCTCGCCCTGGTGGTTGTCGCCGCCGTCCAGGTGGGCTGGTGGTTGTTCGACCAGAGGACGAACGCGATGGAGAGGGTGGCTGCGGAACGCACCCTCTATTTGCGGCAAGTGGGTGCGGCGCAGGTTATGTTGGAGTCGGGGGTTTCCGCGGAGCGCGTCCAGCAGTTACTTCCGGGCGTCGCCGTTGCAGGCTCGAAGGCAACCCTGTCGCCGGCGGTCGACGAGATGCTGTTGAATGAAGCACACCGGCGCATCAACCAATACGCCTGGGAGGGTGCTTTCTTCCTGCTCGCCCTCGCAGTCTGCATCGGAGTGATTGCGCGTGCGTTAAGGGCCGAAGCGAAAGTCATCCAGGAGCAGGACAACTTCCTGGCGCTGGTCTCGCACCAGTTCAAGACGCCATTGGCAAGCCTGCAGCTGTCGCTGGAAACGATGGCGATGCGCACGCTTTCTCCGGACCAGGCACGCACCCTCATCGATCGCATGCTGTCGGATCTGGGGCGAATGGAAGCGATGGTCACACAGATCCTGGAGAGCGTCCGCCTGGAGCGGGGAAGGGTCGATCTGCGTCGCGAGCCGCTCGATCTGTCGGGCGCAGTGACCCGCGTCGTCGCACAGTTCGAGGAGCGAGCTCGTAAAGATAACATCAGCATTACCGCCGATATCGCGCGCGGCCTTTACGTACTCACCGATCCGCTGGCGCTTGACGTCGTCGTCCGCAATCTCCTCGAAAACGCCATAGCAGCGATCAGTCCGGTCGGAGGAGGCACGATCGCCTTCGTCGCGCGGCGCACGGAGAGCGAGATCGAACTCGCGGTACGCGATAGCGGTGTCGGCTTCAGACCTGCCGACGGAGTACGGCTATTTGAGAAGTTCACACGCCTGCACCCGGGCGGTGGCAGCAGCTACTACGGCACCGGTCTCGGCCTCTTCATCGTGCGACGTTTGATGCAACTCGCTGGCGGCCGTGTCAGCGCGCACAGCGAGGGCGTGGGGCAGGGCGCCCGTTTTGTGCTCACCTGGCCTATTGCACCGGTGGAGCCATGAGCTCCCTCCCTCCACAAGCCAACCGCGTTCTCGTGGTCGAGGACGACCCCCATCTCGCGGCGGGCGTGGTCGAAAACCTTCGCGCTGAAGGCTACGAGACGCACTCTGTGACTGACGGCCGCCAGGCGCTCGATTGGCTTGGCGCCGAGCATGTCGGTCTGATCGTTCTGGATGTCATGTTACCCGAGGTCGATGGCTTTACCGTGTGCCGCACGCTCCGGGCACAGGGAAACAACACGCCGGTGCTGTTTCTAACGGCACGCGGTGACCCGGCGGACCGGGTGCGTGGGCTCGAGGCCGGCGGAGACGACTATCTCGCCAAGCCATTTCACCTCCAGGAGTTCCTGCTCCGCGTGCGCGCGATATTGCGGCGGTGGGATTGGTATCGGAGCGCTTCCTCCACCGCGGCGACCGCGGTATTGCACTTCGGCGGTAACGAGGTGGATTTCCGGGCCTTCCGGGCCCGCTCCTGGAACGGCATAGCGCAGGAGCTCACCGAGAAGGAAGCGATGATTTTGAAAGTGTTGGCCGAGCGACCCGGTGAGATCGTCTCCCGGGAGGATCTGCTCGAGCGTGTCTGGGGCTATGACGTGTTTCCCTCCACGCGCACGGTGGACAACTTCATCCTCCGGCTGCGCAAGCGCTTCGAGCGCGATCCGGCCAATCCCCGGCATTTTCTCACCGTCTGGGGAGTGGGATACCGGTTCATGACGGAGGACGAGGCATGAGCGGTCGCGGCACACTCCGAATTGGTACACGCGCGTCCGCACTCGCGCTGTGGCAGGCGCGGCATGTTGAGAGTCTCATCAGGGGACTGCCCGGTGCCCCCGCAGTTGAGCTCGTGCACATCAAGACCGAGGGTGACGTCAGGACTGACGTGCCGTTGTGGGCCTTGAAAGGACGTGCCTTTTTTACGAAGGAGATCGATCGCGCGCTGCTCGCTGGTGAAGTGGATCTTGCCGTGCACAGCCTGAATGACCTGTCGACAGTGCTGGACGCCGGACTCGAGCTCGCGGCAACGCTGACCCGGGAGGATCCGCGCGATGCGCTGTTGACAGGTACGCTGGCCGGTAGTACCGGTGGTAGTTTGAAAGACCTGCCTTCCGGCGCGCGTGTGGGTACCAGCAGTTTACGGCGCCGCGCGTTTCTGAGCCGCATGAGGCCAGACCTGAAGCTGCTCGAACTCCGCGGCAATGTACCGACGCGTGTGGAGCGTCTGAAAAATGGCGACTATGACGCGATCGTCCTCGCCGCGGCGGGCTTACTCCGGCTAGGTCTGCAGGAGCATATTTCGGAGTTCCTGCCTCCGGATGACTTCCCGCCAGCCGTTTCACAGGGCGTCGTTGGAGTTGCCTGTCGCACGGGCGATGAGGAGACGTTGCGATGGCTGCGCCCGCTGGATGATCGTGCGGCGCGAGTCGCCACGACCGCCGAACGGGCATTCCTGCGACGGTTGGAGGGTGGCTGTCAGGTGCCACTGGGCGCGTTGGGAACCACGATTAGCGGCACTCTGCATCTCCACGCGACGGTGTGCGCGCTCGATGGCTCCGAGTCCCTGACCGCTCGTGGCGAAATCGAATCGAGCGTCGACCACGCCGTGACCCTCGGCCAGAGACTCGCGGATGAGTTGCTCGCGAAGGGCGCCGCTCGGCTCATCGCGCAGGAGCGCGCCTCACATGTCGATGCGGAGGAGCCATGACAACGGTTAGCGGAATGGAGGCCGCCGGTGAGTCGAGGCCAGCCGATCGCGAAACGCGCGCATCCGATCGTGACCGGGCGGCAGCCGACCGTGAGCCTCGCTCAGCCGATCGCGAGCGGTCGCCGGCTGATCATGTGCCGAAGCACGTAGTCGTGACTCGCTTCGAGGCCCGCGACGGCCCACTAAGCTCCGAGCTGCGTAACCTCGGCCTCCCCGTGTTGCTGTGGCCGGCCGTGACTGTTGAAATGGCCGAGACGGGTCCGCTTGAAGCAGCGCTCGCCGACATAACCTCCTTCCACTGGATCGTGTTCGCTAGCCGGCATGCTGTCGCAGCGGTCACGGACCTCATGGCGACCCCGCCCGCCGGTGTCAGGATCGCCGCCGTAGGACAGGCGACCGCGCAAGTCCTGCGCCAACGCGGCTGGCCCGTCGACCTGTTGCCCACCGAAGCCAACGCCGCCGCCCTGGTGGACGCGTTCGCCGCCGCCAGCGCGGCCGCCACGGCCAGCGCCGCCGCGAGCGTAACCGCCTCTGCGGGCGCCGGTACTTCCGCCGCCGCCGCCGTAGAAGGCGCCCGCATCCTCTTCCCAGCCAGCTCCCGCGCACTCCCCACGATCGCCGCCGGCCTATAGCAACTCGGCGCCGAAGTCATCCAGGTCGAGGCCTACTGCACCGAATCCTCCGGCGCGCTCGACGTCGGGGAGTGCCGCTCCTGGATCGCCCGCGGAAGCATCGGCGCCGTAACATTCGCAAGCCCCTCGGCGGTCGACGAGCTGGAGCACGCCCTCGGCAAAGCCGATTTCGATCGGCTCTTGTCCGCTGCGGCCGCAGTCGCAATTGGCCCAACGACTGCCAGGGCGCTCAGCGATCGTGGCCACACGCCCGCGCTGGCCGAATCGGCCACCCTGCAAGGGCTCGCGCACACCACACACCGCTTGTTGCAAACGAGGCAAGACCTCGCTGACGGAGAACTCTGATGGGATTCCCCTCGCATAGGCCGCGCAGGACGCGGCAGTCGGACGCCTGGCGCCGCATGGTGCGCGAGACGCGGCTGTCACTCGACGCGCTCATCTACCCGCTTTTCGCCGTGCCGGGCCGCGGCGTGCGGAATCCCGTCCAGAGCATGCCGGGAATATCCCAACTCTCGGTCGACGAGATCGTAAAGGAAGCCAAGGCCGCGGCAGCGTTAGGTGTCCCAGCTGTTCTGCTGTTTGCTGCTCCCGCCGACGCTGATAAAGACGCCAAGGCCAGCACGGCGCTCGACCCCAAGGGCCTCGCCGCCCAGGCAATCTCCGCCATCAAAGACGCATGTCCGCAGCTGCTCGTCTGGGCGGACGTCTGCCTGTGCGGGGCGACAGACCATGGTCACTGTGGCCACATCACGCCGAAAGGCGCGATCGAGAACGACTCCTCGATCCAGACACTGGCGCAGGTCGCTCTGAATTACGCCCGCGCGGGCGCCGACGCCGTCGCCCCCAGCGACATGATGGACGGCCGGATCGCAGCCATGCGCCAACTCCTCGACCACGAAGGCCACGAGACCACCCCGATTGTTTCATATGCGGCGAAATACGCCTCATCTTTCTACGGACCGTTTCGTGAAGCAGCCGAATCGGCCCCCGCCTTCGGCGACCGGCGCTCGTACCAGATGGATCCGGCGAACTCACGCGAGGCGCTTCGCGAGGTGCTGCTCGATGTGGAGGAGGGCGCGGATCTGGTCATGGTGAAACCCGCCGGCCCTTACCTCGACATCATCCGGCAGGTCCGCGACTCCGTGAACGTGCCGGTGGTCGCGTACCAGGTGTCGGGAGAGTTCAGCATCATCAAGGCCGCCGCCGAGCGCGGCTGGATCGACGAGAAGGCCGCCGTCTTCGAAACCCTCACCGGCATTCATCGCGCGGGCGCGGACCTGATCATTACCTACTGGGCGCCCGCGATGGCCCGATGGCTCAACTCATGAGCGTGCAACAGGTAGGTAACACGCTGCCGTTCCTGGCCGCCTGCCGCCGGCAGCCGGTGGCACACACGCCGATCTGGGTCATGCGACAGGCCGGCCGCTATCTCCCGGAGTACCGCGCGCTACGTTCGAAAGGCGATTTCGTCACTCTGACACGCACGCCGGAGCTTGCCGCCGAGGTCACTCTGCAGCCGCTGCGTCGTTTCGAGCTCGACGCCGCCATTCTGTTCAGCGACATCATGACGCCGTTGCAGGGAATGGGCGTCGATCTGACCTTCG
Source organism: Steroidobacteraceae bacterium (assembly GCA_036270175.1). Classification (GTDB taxonomy): domain Bacteria; phylum Pseudomonadota; class Gammaproteobacteria; order Steroidobacterales; family Steroidobacteraceae; genus 13-2-20CM-66-19. Next base: position 6,356 of record DATBCZ010000550.1, read on the forward strand.
AGCCCGGTCCCGTGGTGCGTGAGCCCATCCGCACCGACGCCCAGATAGATGCGCTGGCGGAGTTGGTGCCGGAACGCGACGTGCCGTTCGTCCTCGAGTCCATAAAGCTCATTCGTCCGAACGTACCACGCGGTGCGCCGCTCATCGGCTTTGCCGGTGGCCCCTTCACCCTGTTGTGTTATCTCGTCTGCGGGCGCCCCTCAAAGGAGTTTGGCGCCGCACGCTCCTTCTTGTATGCGCAGCCGGAGTCGGCGGAGCGCCTGCTCGACAAGCTCGCGGATGCCATGGCCACGTATCTCGGTGCGCAGGCCGCGGCGGGCGCCCAGGCGCTCATGATGTTCGAATCCTGGGCCGGCCTGCTGGCACCGCCTGAATTCAACCGGTTCGCGTTGCGCGCAGTGAGGCGGACCATGGCGGCATTGCGCAGCACTACCGACGTACCTTTGATCTATTACGTCAATCAGGGATCGGCCCTGATGGAGTCGGTCGCCGACCTCGATGTCGATGTCATCGGCGTCGACTGGCGCTCGTCGCTGAAAACGGTCCGGCGCGAGTTAGGACCCGGAAAAGCCGTGCAGGGCAACCTGGACCCCGCTGCGCTGTTTGCCGAGCCGGAGGACCTGAAGCGTCATGTCGATGCCGTCCTGGACGCGGCCGGTCCTACGCCGGGACACATCTTCAACCTCGGCCACGGCATCTGGCCCGAAACCAACCCGGACGCCGTAGCCCGCATGGTCGACTACGTCCACGAGCGCACCAGCCTTTAACGAACACACCACCTCCAACGACCCATGACGCCCCCCACCGACACCAACGGCGATTTCACGGCAACGTCCGCGACATACTTCCGCGACCTGCAGTCCCGCATCTGCGCGGCATTCGAAGCCTTCGAGCCCACGTGTCGTTTCGAAGCTCGCCGTTGGAGTAAGCCCGAGGGCCACAGGCTGCAGGGAGGCGGTGACTCCCGCCTCATGCGGGGCGAGGTATTTGAGAAGGTCGGCGTCAACGTGAGCCATGTCTGGGGCGAATTCTCGCCGCAGGCGCGCAGCCAGGTCGCCGGAGCGGATGAATCCGGCGGTAAATTCGTAGCGTGCGGAATTTCCCTGGTCGCCCACATGCGCAACCCGTATGTGCCGATCGTGCACATGAATCTGCGCTATCTGTGCACGAGCCGCTCCTGGTTCGGTGGCGGCTCCGATCTGACGCCAACATTCCCATTCGACCAGGATACGGCCGAGTTTCACGGGGCACTTCGCGATGCCTGTGACTCATACAGGCCGGATGCCTACGCGGAGTACAAGGCGTGGTGCGACCGTTATTTTTATCTACCGCATCGGCAAGAGCCGCGCGGCGTCGGTGGGATTTTCTTCGACGATCTCGCCAGTGGCGATCAGGCCGCCGACTTTGCGTTCGTACGCGCCGTGGGCGAGGCGTTTCTAAGAGTCTATCCGCCCATCGTCGCCAGGCGAAAAGACATGCCATACGATGAGGCTGCGCGCGATCGCCTGTTGGTCAAGCGGGGCCGCTACGTCGAATTCAACCTGGTCTACGACCGTGGCACCAAGTTTGGTTTCAGCACGGACGCCGACCCGGAGGCCTACTTGATGAGCTTGCCACCGCTGGTGAAGTGGTAGGTGTTGTCGGTCTCGTCGCCGCGCAGCCAACTCGTCGCGGTGGGCCAGAATAACCGCTCACGATAAGAGGCCTTCGCGGCATTCCAATGCGCGGCGACCACCTCGGCGATCGTCTCGATCGTCTCATCCGGGGGGTGCCACAGCGGCCAGGTCGTTCTCGGTGTCATAATCGCGCTTCCCGTCCTGCTTACCTTCTCTCACTCTCCCTTTACATGAGCGCCTGAAACACCCCGAGTTCCGGAAAAAACTGTCGCTCTGCAGCGACGAGACCCACGAAAGTTGGCGGGAATGTGTGTTGCGGGAGCTGTGCCTTCGAAGCAACGACCGGGGTCGATGCTGCTCGGGCTCGATGTTCCCGGTTCCCCCGGGTCTCTTGAGGTCTGCGCGCGATCGGCGCAGATTCTTAGGTCAGCGCAAAGAAAAAGCCGAATGGCACAACGAGCACAGCAATTTGGA
>DATBCZ010000551.1:0-1524 GCA_036270175.1 Steroidobacteraceae bacterium
TCCAAATGTAGCCAATGTGGGAGATCTTTCCCGTAGTCTGTGCGGGGGCGGACAGCGCCAGCCACAGAATGGCAATGGTCAGCCCCAGGGTCGCGACAAGCCGCGTTGACGGCCAGCGCCTCACGACGTGACCTAGTCTGAGAAGTGGATGAGCGCTCTTCCGATTAGCCATCTCACCTGACCTCCCCGCGGTGCGTGTTGTTCGTCCAAATCGCACTGTGGGCAGGATAGCGCGAGAGGCACCGTTTCCCCAACCATCGTTCCCCGAGGACGCCCGCTGGAATGCCGAGCGGCAGGCGGTGGAGTTCGGGGTCGAAAGATCGGTGAATACCGCAGGGTGGTCAGGGTCCCGCGGCGCGTCTTCCAGCGGCTACTGCCGGAGCGGCCCGCCCGCGAGCGGTGCGTCGAAGCCTATCATCTCCAGGGACCCAATTTCGAATGTATCGCCGAGCACACGTTTCCCCTACCGCGCTCAGCCGGAAGTGGCGGCGCCCCAGGAGATTTGTCGCGCATGTTGCGCCGGGAGGTTCGGCCCCCTAGCCTGACCGACGGACAAAGCGAGGGGGCGATGCGCCGATCAGGGATATCTGGAGGACGGACCGGGCGCCGGTCGGAATTGGGCCAGATCGAGGTTCTCCTTTACCTCGTGGAGAACGGGCCTGGGCGTTCAGCCTTGGAGTTGTCGCAGGCCGTCCACGGCGATGAGGCCGGTGAGCTGCGCGTACGACAAGACCTGGAAAAGCTGGTCAGCTCCGGTGAGATCGAGCGTCGAGGCATTGGAAGCCTCTCAGACCCGCACTCGTACTATCCGATCCCCTTGCGACGGCAGGTGTAGTCCCGACCTCGGCGCGGTGCTCAACTGTGTTCAGCCGATGAGAAGCGAAACCGGGATCATGCAGGCCGCCGCTTTGAGGGGCCAGATCCACCCTTCGGCATACACCAACGCGACCAGGGTCACCGTGCAAACTATCAGCGCGGCGTAATAAGGCGGGATTTCAATCGGAGTACGCATGGCGCGACACTACACGAGTTCCGATTTCTGCGCAGCTTCGGGCCGGCTGCCCTAAATGTCGCGCCCGCCAATGCGAGCCCCTCAGAGTTGGTCTTCGCGGTGTCGCCGGACTTCTGCGCTGCTGTCCTCCATCATGCATTAGGATCGCGATTCTGCCGGAACGGCTCGGCCGGCGTCACGCAGTAGACCGCCTGGTTAGACGAGAATTGCGGGTCTGACGCCTGCCTGTCAGACCGTCGGGGACGCGTGCGCTACCTGAGTGACGCGGTGTCGATCTATTCCTCGATTTGAGATACCGCGAGCGTTTATAAAGTTTTGTATGTCAAGTTTTGCACGAGCCCCGCTTGCGTCACTTCTCGACTTCGCCTGGCGGATAGCTTTCCGCCTTGGGTTCCCGGTCGCCCGTGTCTGGTGGCGACTGACGCGTCCACGGCATGAGGGAGTCGCAGTGGCCGTCTATGCCGGCGCCGCTCTCTTGCTCGTGCGGTGCTCGTATCGGGTCGGGTGGCATT
>DATBCZ010000552.1:0-7772 GCA_036270175.1 Steroidobacteraceae bacterium
ATAAAAAAATAGCGGGCTGGTCGCACCACAGCCCGCCAAACGGGGGGTCTTCGGTAAGCGCTACCGCCCGGCATGCCGTGGCCATAGCGCGAAACTGGCTCCAGTCCGTTCGGACCCCCGTATCGGCACAGATAGCAACACTCGTGCCAGGAACGCGGTGTTGCGAGAAAATCTCACGGCCGCCGTCCGCGCACTGGCCCTGGGGAGATTCATAATTATTTTCAATGTGTTACATCAGCGTCGCAGACGCTGAGCGGGTGCCAGGCGCGACCGCCGGGCCGCGGGTGAGGTGCGGGCGCGCGGATTCCGCGGCAAATGGCACTGTAATTAATACCGGCGCTGAAAAATGTGCGTGCCGCGGGTATGACACCGGAGGACATGGAACGATACGGCAGCACTGACACCTAACCCGTGTTCCGGGCGTGTGAGGGTGCCGACATTTGCACTACTTCGGCACATCTCCTGCTTCGAGCACACCCTCACGGGTTTACGCACCCATCGAACAACAAGGCCACTGCCATGAGTCATCGTTTCACCATAGATGCACTGAAGGAGTTGATTGCCGCCCGTCGCGATGCCGAGCAGGGTCTGCGGATCTGTGCCGAGCGTGTCCGCGGGTCGCGACTGAGGGTGCTGGTGATGTCGCATCTGCAGGATTGCGCACAGGCCCTGCAGGAACTGCAATCCCTGGTCCGTCTCCTGGGTGGCGACCTCGAGCTGCCGTCGCCGGGGGATTCTGCGGCTGCGCATCGTCACCAAGCGGAACTACGCGTAGCTCTTGCTTGTGACGGGGATGGAGTTATTCTGGACGAGTGCGAGCGCGGCGCGAGCCGCGCGCTCGAGGTCTACCGGAATGCGTTGGACGATCCGCTGCCGGGTCTCGTGCGTGCGATCGTCTTGCGACAGTTCGAGGATGTGATGACCAACCACGATCAGATCCGGGACCTGCGTAGCGAGCCATCGCTTCGGGCGGATTCCGGGGCGGGCAGCGGTGCGCAGGCGGGACAACACTAAAACCGACCTGCCGCTCACGCGCTGGTCGCCGTATCCGATTCTCATCGGCCTCGGAATTGGTGTTCTGGCCGGCCCGGCGGGCTTGCACCTGCTCGAGCCGCACGTGGTGGAGGATAGCGGTCTCGTCGAGTCCGTCAGCGAAATCGTGCTACTGGTGGCCCTGTTCTGCGCGGGGTTGCGGTTGCGGGTGCCGTTCGAGTGGCACTTCTGGCGCGTACCGCTGCGGTTGGCGACACTGACCCTGCTCGCGACGGTGGGCCTGGCGGCTGCCGCCGCTCACGTGTTGTTCGGAATGGACCTGGTCGCGGCATTGTTGCTCGGAGTCGTGATCGCGCCCACCGATGCGGTGCTGGCTTCCGACATTCACGTTCCTACCGAAATCGACCAGGACGCCGTGCCTTTCACGCTCGCTGCGGAAGGCGCGCTGACCAGCGCGTTGGCCGCACCGTTGCTGTTGATCATGCTCGAGTTCCTGGGGTTCGACGACTCGGGCTCCGGGGCGCTCGGTACACACCTGTTGCTGAGTGCCTGGTCTGTCGCCGGGGGCGCTGTTGTGGGTTGGCTCGTGGGCGCCCTCATGATGCGTTGGCTGGCGCTGCTGGACCCGGATCGCCAAGGCGACCTCCTGGAAGACATGATCGTGGTCGCAACGGCCGTGTTGACTTATGTCGGAGCGCTCGCATTGCGCACTGACGGCCTGATCGCGGTGTTTATCGCGGGCCTGGCTCTCTCGCACGGCGGGCGCCTCCGGCACTCTCTGCGTAAACCCACTCCGAGCGCGCGGGTTCTGCGTTTCGCCGGCCGTATAGAGCGCTTTGCTGCCGTGCTCGTCATGGTGCTGATCGGAGCTCTGATCGCGGGCGCCGACTTGCATCTGCGGATGGCGGTGTTCGCACTCATGCTGCTCGCCGGCCTGCGCCCGTTGGCCGTGCGGCTCGGCCTCGTAGGCCTGGGGCTCCAGATGGCGCAGCGGCGGCCGCTGGAGTGGTTCGGCGCCCGAGGAGCCGCCTCGCTCTATTGCCTCGGCCTGGCCATTAACCGGGGTCTGGGAGGGCCATTCGCCCAGGAGTTGGCGGCCACGGCCCTGGTCGTGGTGGTCGCCTCCATTGTGTTCAGCACGGTGTCGGCGATCTCTCTTGGGAAAGCGTCGCCGGGGCCGGGCGCGGTGGACCTATGACCTGGCCGCCGGCGCGCCGCCTTCTTCTTCCCAGCGGTCAATGTCCGGCCGTGGTAATCTGGTCGCACGACGTCGCCGCCGCCGATCGAGCGCCATAGCTGCCAAACCCAAGGCCAACACGCCGAGTGCCGCCGCGCCGATTCTCCAGCCCATCGAGGCACCTTAATGTGGGTTACATCCGTGCCGACACCTTACGCATCAATCGTTCCCGGCGGGGGACGGTGTGATCATGTGGCGGTTGAATAACTTTGAATTTGATCTGGTCCAGGGGATGACATGGCACATGCTCTGATAGTCGACGACGATGCAGATGTCGTGGACTGGTTGCAGGAAGTCGCGCGCATGGAGGGCTTCACGGTCGCGCGGGCGCACAGCCTGCGGGATGCGCGTATCGAGCTCGGGCGGCAGCGCCCGGACGTCCTGTTAACCGATCTTCGCCTCCCTGACGGCGAGGGCATCGAGTTGGTGCGCGAGCTCGATAAGCCGGAAGCGACTGAAGTCATCATCGTCACCGGGCACGCGACGGTGGATAGCGCGGTGGCCGCGCTGCGCGCCGGCGCGAGCGATTACCTGGTAAAGCCCGCGGACCTGGAACGCGTGCAGGCGGTCCTGCGGCACGCGAAAAAGACTTCCGCTCTCCAACACGAGATCGGCGCGCTGCGCGAGGAACTGCGCAAGCTCGGACGTTTCGGCCGGATTCTGGGCAGCTCGCCGCGCATGCAGGTGTTGTATGACCAGTTGTCGCGCGTGGCGCCGACTTCGGCCACCGTGATGCTCATAGGCGAAAGCGGCACCGGCAAGGAGCTTGCGGCGGCGACGCTGCATGAACTCTCGCGGCGTCGTGATGCCGCCTTTCTGCCGTTGAACTGCGGCGCCGTCGCTCCGCAACTCATCGAGAGCGAGCTGTTTGGTCACGAGCGCGGCAGCTTCACGGGCGCGGATCGGCAGCACAAGGGCTTTTTCGAGCGCGCCAACGGCGGCACGATTTTCCTCGACGAGATCACCGAGATGCCGATGGAGCTGCAGGTGAAGCTGCTGCGGGTCCTCGAAACAAACTCGGTGACCCGTGTGGGCGGCTCGCAGCTCATCGCCAGCGACGTACGGGTCATCTGTGCCACGAACCGCGAGCCGGAAAAAGCGTTGGCGGACGGCAAGCTGCGCGAGGACCTCTATCACCGCTTGAACGTTTTTCCGATCCGTCTGCCGCCGCTGCGCGAGCGCGATACGGATATAGAGCAGCTGGCGCAGTTCTTCCTCGACCAACTCAACAAGACCGAGGGTACCAACAAGTCATTTTCCCGGGATGCGCTCGTGCGCCTCTACCAGCACAGCTGGCCGGGCAATGTGCGCGAGTTGAAAAACTACGTGCAGCGGACGTTCATCATGGCCGACGACATCATCGAGCTCGATGTCGCCATTTCGGATGCTCCGCCGAAGACGGACGACGGTACGACCATCACCATACGCGTCGGGACCCCCTTGGAAGAGGTGGAGCGGCGCGTGACCATGGCGACGCTCGCTTATTGCGGCCACGTGAAGCGCAAGGCGGCGGAGATCCTGGGGGTCAGCCTCAAGACCCTCTACAACCGGCTCGAAACTTACAATGGTAAAGAAGCCGTCGGCGCAGGAGACAAGGATGAGGCAGCAAGCCTCGACTCGCTGCGTTGAGCCGGGAGCGGGCGCGTCGGACGATTCCTACACTCCGTTGCGTTATAGCTCCCGTTGCAATCATCCGCCCTCCCACATAGACCTCGCGTCGGTAGGGGTAGCCTGTCTCCCAGCACGGAGAGTGCGGCGGATCGGGTACCCGGCCACGAGAGCGTCACGATAAATCTGTCATGCCGAGCATACGAGTCGCAGTCGTAGATGATCACCAGCTCGTACGGATCGGGCTCAAGCAGATCATCGAGGCGCAGTCTGACTTCGCCTGGGTGGGCGAAGCCAAGAACGGCCGCGAGGCGTTGACGCTGCTGCGGGGCATCCCCTGTGATGTCCTGCTGCTGGACCTGTCGCTGCCGGACATGTCGGGGCTGGATGTGCTGCGGCAGATCAAGTCGCACCACGAGTCGGTGGCGACGCTGGTGTTGAGCGCCTACCCGGAGAACCAGTACGGGCTGAACGTGCTGCGCGCGGGGGCGAGTGGATTTTTGAGCAAGAATGCGGATGACGGCGAGCTGTGCCGCGCCATCCGGGCGGCGATGCGGGGCGGACGTTACGTGAGTCCGGAGCTCGCCGAGATGCTCGTCAGCGGCCTGCAGGGGGCGCCCGGCGAGCCACGGCACAGCGTGCTGTCGGAGCGCGAGTTCCAGATTTTCTGCAAGCTCGCTGAGGGGAAGAGTGTGTCGGAAATCGCGGCGAAGCTGTTCTTGAGCGTGAAGACCGTCAGCACTTATCGCACACGGATCCTGGAGAAGATGGCCATGAAGACGAATGCCGATATCACGTACTACGCCATCAAGAACAACCTGCTGCAGTGAACGTCATGGGCACTGCCGAAGAGCGTTCCTCCGGCCTCAATGGTGCAACAACGGTGGAGCGGCGCATCCTGCTGATCGAGGACTCGACCGTGCTATCGCGCCGCCTGGTCGATCTGCTTTCCGAGCCCGGCCGTATTGCGGTGGCCGCCCAGGCCGCGACCCAGACGGATGCGGTGCTGCGACTGCAGGAATCAACTTATGACGTGCTGGTCGTCGACATCGAGCTCGCGGAGGGCAACGGCGTCGCGGTCATTCGCCAGGCGCGACAGCTCTATCCCCCCGAAGCCCAGCCCCTGATTGTCGTGCTCACCAACTACGCCTCGGATTTCGTGCGTGACCACTGCTTCGCCGCCGGGGCCGACTACTTCCTCGACAAGATGCGGGATATCGCGCTGTTGAAGGCGGTAGTGGTGGACGGTCGCTCCAAGTGGGCGCCGCCCGTCGCCAGTCATTGACTCGTCGCGGGTACCGTAACCCGGAGCCTCGTGCCACGCCCCGGCGCCGACTCCAGCGAGAATTGTCCGCCTAACACCCTGACCCGCTGCTGCATCCCCATGATGCCGTGGGGCCAGCTCTCGCGCGCGCTGTCAGGATCGAAGCCGCGCCCGTCGTCCTCCAGCATGAAAGAGTATTCGCCCCCGCCGGCGGTGAGCTCCAGCGTGACGTGTTTGGCGTTCGCATGTTGGATCACGTTGTTCAGTCCCGCCTGCACGATGCGGAACAGCGTGATCGCAATGTCTTTCGGAATGGGCTCGCCATCTTCCGGCAGACGGATATCCGCCTGCACGGCCGCTTTCGTACAAGCCGAGTCGACATAGGCGCGCAGCGCTGTCGCCAGCCCGAAGTGGTCCAATAGCGAGGGGCGCAGATCCTCGACCACCCGACGTTTCAGGCCCATCGCCTCGTCGAGGACGCTTCCCAGTTGTGCCAGGCGTTCCTGGTAGGCCGGCGTGTCGACTCGTGATTGCAGCCAGGAGAGGTCCATCTTGGCGGCGGTCAGCAAGCCGCCAAGCTCGTCGTGCAGGGTGCGCGCCAGCGTGGACTTCTCCTTTTCGGCGAGGCTTTGCAGGTGGCTCGACAGCGCCGAGAGCTCGCGCGTGCGGGCCTCCACGAGACGATCGATCTCATAGTTATTGCTCGCGACAGCCTGCTTCTGCTGCTGTTGCTGCTGTTGCGGCAGTTGCTGGTGCTCTGGAGGCTTGGTCATCTGCGTCGTGCCTTTCGTGGCGGGTTTAGCAGATGCCGATGGCCGAAGCCAGCAGGCCGATCATGGTGCGCGCTAATTCGCAATCAGGACCAGGAGCATGCCCACGACCACCGCCGCCAGGGAAATGAGATCTTTCACTGTCATGGGGACGAATGTCGCGTGCGCGGGGGCTGGGCGCCAGAGGCCACTGTAAGGCGCGCCGTAGCCAGAAGGCGCAAAGCCGTGTGGGAGGAGTCCTACAGGCAAAAAAAACAAATGAAACAAAGAAAAGGCCCCGCCCCCGTGGGGGGCGGGGCCTTTTTATGCGAAACCGTCAGATTACTTGGGCGCGCTGGAGTCGCTGCTGCTCTTGGCGGCCTTGTGCTTCTTGCTGCTGTGATGCTTCGACTTGCTGTGGCTCTTGGCCGGGGCCGACGCCGAGGTGTCCGATGAAGGAGCGGCGGTGTCGGCGGCCATGACGGGGCCCGCGGCGAGCAGCAGCAGGCTGACAACTGGGACAAGCTTCTTGAACATCGATCGGCTCCATTGTGAGGAAAAATTGAGCGGTTGAAGAAATCAGTGCGTGACTATTATGACTGGATTGCCAGCGCCCGGATTCAGGATGACCGCAACGTAATGTTGCGAGCCGGTATCAATGACCCGGAAAGGCCACCAAGGTGCGGACCGGCACCTCCAGCTCCGCGAGTCGACGCGAGCCGCCCAGGTCCGGCAGATCGATAATGAAACACGCGGCGAGCACTTCGGCACCCAGGGAACGCAGCAGCCTCACAGCCGCGGTCGCCGTTCCACCAGTCGCGATGAGATCGTCCACGAGAACGATCTTCTCCCCGCGGGCAACACCGTCCTGGTGAATCTCGATCTCGTCGCCACCGTACTCGAGGGAGTAGGCGAGGCGGACGGTAGTGTGCGGGAGCTTGCCCTTCTTGCGAATGGGAACGAAACCAGCGGCGAGCTGGTGGGCAATGGCACCACCGAGAATGAAGCCCCGCGCTTCGATACCGGCGACGCGGTCGACCTTCGTTCCGCTCCAGGGTTGCACCAGCTCGTCGACTACCCTGCGGAACGCACGGGCGTTGCCCAGCAGGGTGGTGATGTCACGAAACATGACTCCCGGTTTCGGATAATCGGGAATCGTGCGAATGGAGTCTTTCAGCTCTTGCTGGGTGTGGGCATCCATGCCCTCCACTTTACCCCTTCTGGTCCTGCTTCAGGTCCTGTTCTAGGTATTGAACGTGGAAGTAATTCCGCTCGTCGGCCCAGGTCTCCCGGGCTGTCCAGCCGGCGGCACCGGCCTGGGTGGCGAACAGTGCCGGAGTGTATTTGTGGCAATGCTCCGTGACAATGCGCTCATCAGCGGCGAATGAGATGGCTTCTCCGGCGATCGTCACGGTTTGCGCCACGCTGCTGACGAGGCGCATCTCGATGCGGTTGGCCTCGGGGACCCAGATCGCTTCGTGCCTGAAGGCCTCCAGATCGAAATCGGCCCCCAGATCGCGGTTCAGCCGCCGCAGCACATTCAGATTGAATTCCGCGGTCACTCCGGCGGAGTCATCGTAGGCGCGCTCCAGAATCGCAGGATCTTTGACCAGGTCGAAGCCGATCACCAGGCCGCCGGCGCTGGTGAGGGAGGACGAGCCGAGGCGGGCGATTCGTCGCATGACCTTCATGAGTTCGATGGCGGCGGGCGGATCGAAATTGCCAATGGTGGAGCCGGGGAAGAACACGACCACACGTGACGGTGTCCGCCGGGATCTCGGCAGCGGGAACGCTTGCGTGAAGTCGGCGCAGGCGGGCAGGACCTCCAGGCCGGGATAGGCGCTGGCGATTCTTTGCGCGGCGGCCATCAGGTACGTGCGCGAGATATCGACCGGGACATAGGCCGCGAGGTCGGGCAGGT
>DATBCZ010000553.1:0-4064 GCA_036270175.1 Steroidobacteraceae bacterium
TACGAGTATCGAGCCGCTGAACGATCCGAGGTTGATCCCCATATAGAAGATCGAAAACCCGGCGTCGCGCCGCGAGCCGCCTTCCGGGTAGAGCTGCGCGACGATTGCACTGACGTTCGGTTTCAACATCCCGACGCCCAGCGTGGTGATCAGCAATCCAAGAAAGAAAACCTGGGGGCTGCCCGAGGCCAGCATGGCATTGCCTGTCATGATGAGCACGCCGCCCGTCAGCACCGCGCGCTGCGCGCCAATGAGGCGATCCGCGATCCAGCCACCCGCGAGGCCCGAGAGATAACTGCCGGCCAGGTAGAGGCCGTAGATGGAGGTTGCGGTTTTGTCGGCGAGGCCGAGACCGCCGCGGACGGTGTCCGTCATGAAAAGCACGAGCAGGGCACGCGCGCCGTAGAAGCTGAACCGCTCCCACATCTCCGTGAGGAAAAGGGTAGCGATGCCTCGAGGCTGGCCGAGAATCTGCCGGCCCTCCACGGGCGGGGCGGCCACGGTATCCACGACCTGGTTCATTCTTGAGGGCCTTGCGTCTCGAGGCGCCGTTACGCCTGCAGTTGTTTGTTCTCGGTTTCCGCGCGCTTCATGCGCTGGAGAATGCGGGCCATGAGAAGCCCGCCTTCGTAGAGAAGGTACATCGGTACGGCCAGGATGGATTGTGAGACGGCATCCGGGGGAGTCAGCATCGCCGCGAAGATGAAGATGCCCAGCAGGACGTAGCCGCGGTTCTCGCGCAGCTTCTCCAGCTTCACGATTCCCGTGATCACCAGCAGGACGACCGCGACCGGCACCTCGAAGGCGGCGCCGAAAGCGAAAAACATGACCAGCACGAAATCGAGATAACTGTTGATGTCCGTCATCATGGAAACGCCCTTGGGCGTCGTGCTGGCGAAGAAGGAGAACATCACGGGGAAGACGAAGAAGTAGGCGAACAGCACGCCCACGTAGAACAGCAGGATCGCCGACACCAGCAGCGGCACGGCAAAGCGCTTCTCATGCCGGTACAGGCCCGGGGCGACGAACGCCCAGAGTTGATACAGAATCCACGGCATCGCGATGAAGGCCGCGATGAAGAACGAGAGTTTGAACGGCGTCGTGAAGGGCGACATGACGCTCGTCGCGATGAGGCTTGCGCCCTTGGGCAGCTTTTCCTGCAGCGGCTGCGAGACGTACGAGAAAATATCGTTCGCGTACATCATGCAGGGCACGAAGATGAGCCCGACTCCCATGAGCGCCTTGATGAGCCGATCGCGCAGTTCCAACAGGTGCGAGATCAGCGTGCCTTCGGCGAGCTTTTCGGGATCTCCGCTCATGAGTGGCCGTGGTTATCGGACTGGGTCGTCGTTGCCGGCACCGGCTCGCGAAGCGGCTCGCTCGCGGGAAGCGTCGGGGTTACCGTCGTGGCGGGAGCATACGCCTCGGTGCTGTCAGTCCGGTGCGTGTTATCGGGCGAGATTCCAGCCTCGGCCGTGAGCGGCGCGCTGTGCGAAGACCCGCCAAGCGAAGGCGTGCCAGACGAGGACACGCCGGATTCTGAAGTCGAGCCGGGCGAGGGCGATGCAGACGTGTCTGCCGCCAGCGGAGTGGGCTCCTCCGGCGGCGCTCCGTTCGCCGTGAGCGGATTCGCGCCGTACTCGTTCGTCGGGTGAGCGTGAGAGAAAGTGTCCGCGCGGAAGTCCGCGGGATCTGGGCCGGAGTAGGTTGCCTCGGTGCTCGTTGTCGGCGAAGCCGCGTCCGATTGCGCTCCGGCTTGCGGTTGCTGCGCGTCACCGGCCTCTGATGACGCGCCAGGCGCGCCACCCGCTGCTGCGGCCCCTGCCGCGCTAGCACCTGTGGTGGCCCCCGCACCTGAACCTGTCTCTCCACCCGAAGCAGCGTCTTTGCTGGCAGCCTCTTCCTTCGCGGCCGCTTCCTTGTGCGCCTTGCGCACGTTCTCGAGGTTTACTTCCTCCTCGAGTTGCTCCTTGAACTGTCGCGCCATGGCGCGCGCACGCCCAACCCAGCGGCCTACCTGGCTGGCAGCACGCGGCAGCTTCTCAGGTCCTAGCACGACCAGTGCTATGACGAAAATCAGCAAAACCTCAGAGAAACCGATGTCGAACATGCAGCTCGATCAGGTGTTCTTACCGGCGTAGTGCGCCGTCACAGGGGAGAGCATACGCGGTCTCGCGCACCGCTCGAGATGCGCGAGCGGCGTATGAAGAAAGTCAGGCCGGACGATCCGTCTTGCCGGCTTCACGCGTCTTGGCGACCTCGGGGAATTCCGCGTCCGTGCCTTCCGAGCGAATCTGCTTCGGCGGCGTCGAGGCTTCCTCGTTCTCGCCGTCGCTCATGGCCTTCTTGAAGCCCTTCACGGCATGACCCAGGTCGGAGCCCACGGTCCGCAGCTTCTTCGCGCCGAATACCACCAAGCAAACCACCAGAATTACCAGCAGCTCGCGCATCCCGATGCCCATAAATCAACTCCCGCTTGGCTTACGCTTCACGCGTGCGAAATATATTCGATCATAGGCCAAAAGAGCCGGATGGGCGCGGAAAGTTCGGCACATCGCGTGGACGGTCACGGTGTGGCTGGCGAGGTTTCCAGCCAAAATGTGACCGGACCGTCATTGATCAGTGAAACCTGCATATCCGCGCCGAATATTCCTGCTGAAACAAGGGGATGAGTCGCCTTTGCGTTCCCCAGCAGGTAATCGAACAGGCCCCGTGCCACCTCGGGGGCCGCGGCGGTGCTGAAACCGGCCCGGGTACCCTTGTTAGTGTCCGCGGCCAGGGTGAACTGCGGTACGAGAAGGAGGCCGCCGCCCGCACCGAGGTCCCGCAAGGACAGGTTCATCCGACCCTCCGCGTCAGGGAAAATCCGATACCCGATCAAGCGCTCGAGCAGACGATCCGCCGCCGGGATGTCGTCCCCTTTTCGGACGCCGATGAGGGCGAGGATGCCGCGCTCGATCGCACCGACTACCTCCCCGTTTACGCGCACATCGGCCCGGGTGACGCGCTGAATGAGACCGATCATGTCTTTCTCGTCTCCCCGGCGCGCAGAGCCGCCGTAGAAACTCTGGCCGCAGGCCATACCAATACCGTAAGATTCGGGGCCATTTTGGGTGGGGTCGGAAATGAAGATGATGGTGTCGGGAGTGCGTTCGGTCTGGACAGTCGTGGCGCTGGCTTGCGCATCATTCGCGAGTACGGCGGTACCGGCCCAGGATCAGCCGCTGCAGGGCGATGCTAAACACGGCAAAGCAATCTCCTACACCTGCCTCGGCTGCCATGGCATCGAGGGTTACAAGAACGCCTACCCGATGTACAGCGTGCCGAAGCTCGAGGGACAGCGTCCCGAGTATCTCGCGGCCGCACTCCACGAGTACAAGAGCGGCGATCGCGAGCATCTTACGATGCATTCGCAGGCCTCGACTCTTTCGGACCAGGACATCGCAGACATCTCCGCGTACTTCGCAGGCAAGCCCCTCGTGTCGCAGGGCAAGCCGGCCGGCACCCCGCCGCAAGCGGCTACTTTGTGCGTGTCGTGCCACGGCCAGGACGGCATCGCCATCGCGCCGACGTATCCCTCACTCGCAGGCCAACACGAAGACTACATCGCCCGCGCGATCGACGAATACCGTAAGGGCGGCCGCAAGAACCCGATCATGAAGGGCTTCGCCGCGACGCTGAAAGACGAAGATATCGCCGTCATCGCCGAATACTTCGCCCACGAGCAGCACCCGTCACTCTCGACTGAGAGCCGCCCGTACACGGTACTGACCGCCGAAAAGGGCGAGTGATTTGATTGGCTGGGACGGCGGTTCCGCCGTCTCAGCTTTCGACCGGTGTGCGCCGCCCGGTCTCAATGCGCCAACTTGTTTAGAAACATCGCGGCCGTCTCTAGATAGACGTCCTGGTTGGCTTTCTTGCGGAAGCCGTGGCCCTCGTCCTTAGCGGCCAGGTACCACGCTTCTCCGCCCTTCGCGCGGATGCGATACACCATCTGTTGGGACTCACTCGGCGGCACACGTGGGTCGTTCAGGCCCTGAACGACGAGCAGCGGGCGGCGGATC
>DATBCZ010000554.1:0-7117 GCA_036270175.1 Steroidobacteraceae bacterium
CTTAGCCGCCGAGCCGATCCGCAAAAGCGCCCCGGGCCCAGATGGGCCAGCGTTTTTGCCAATGAGATTGATGGGGGATCGTCTAGTGGTAGGACAACGGACTCTGACTCCGTTTACCTAGGTTCGAATCCTAGTCCCCCAGCCAAACGTAAAAGGCCCGCCTCATGGCGGGCCTTTCGCGTTTCCGGGGGGCGTGGAGAGTCGGGATGCGAGGGCCGCGGGCGCATGGCGAGAGTGGGAATCCGAGAGCCTGCCACATGGCGGGCTTTCGCGTTTCTGGGGCGAGGCAGAGAGTGGGGATCCAAGGGCCGACCCCATGGCGGCCTGGCGCGTTTCCGCCGGCCAGTCGTGCCGGGTGGCGCGCGACCGCGCAGCATGTTAGGTGTTGGTTCGCGGCGCGCGTATGTTGTTTTGCGCGTGCCGGCACGGCTTTTATTCCGCCTCCTACACCACTTCGACTCCGCTATTCGTTGCGATCAGCAACACGTCGGCGGGGCGGGTTGCGAACAGACCAACAGTGACCACGCCCGCCAACTGATTCAGCTGTTGCTCGAGGGCGGGTGGGTCGGTGATGGAGAGATCGTGCACGTCGAGGATGTGGTTGCCGTTGTCCGTGACACATCCTTCGCGCCATACCGGACGACCACCGAATGCGACGAGCTCGCGCGCGACGAGTGAGCGTGCCATCGGGATGACCTCGATGGGGAGTGGGAACTTACCCAGGCGGGTCACGACCTTCCCGTCGTCGACGATGCAGATGAACCGCGACGCGGCGGCAGTGACGATCTTCTCGCGAGTGAGTGCTGCACCACCACCCTTGATGAGATGACGGGAGCGGGTCGCCTCATCGGCACCATCGATATAGAACTGCAGGTTGTCGACGTCGTTCAGGTCGAGGACCTTGATACCGATCGCCTGAAGGCGCGCCGTCGTCGCGTTGGAGCTCGAGACGGCGGCCCCGATGCGCTCATGGACGCTGGCGAGCACATCGATGAAGTGGTTCACGGTAGAGCCAGTGCCCACGCCGATGATGGCGCCCTGCTCGAGACCGCTATCGAGAAGATAAGCGAGAGCCGCCTGCGCCACGCGCTGCTTCTTTGCGTCACCTTCCGCAGACATCGTAGTCACCTCACGCGTGAGTATTCGAACGGGTCGCCGCAGTGGGCGATCGTTAACGTTAATAGCGAGTATTCAACGGGAAAACTAGCGCCAAAACGTGTCGAGGGAAAGCTCGGAAAGGGCCGTGAGCTGAAAGCGCCGCACGAGTCTGCGGCCAGTGAATGCTGAAACCGCCGCGCGAGTCTGCCGCCAATAGTGCTGAAAGCGCCGCAGGCGTCTTTCAGCCAGTAAGAAATACCGACCTGCAGAAACGACTGTGCCCGCTTTTCGGCGGGCACAGTCTCTGCGATTCACTTGGGAGGCGCTTGCGCGGCCCCCAAGTCAGGCCTACTTCTTCTTCGCAGCTTTCTTCTTGGCCTTCTTTTTCGCTTTCGCCATGTTGGCTCTCCAGGTTGTCGGGTTAGTCCGAGGTCGGAGTATATACACGCGAAACAAAATTACAAGCAAGCGTGCGCGCAACTCTTACAAGTGTGATAGGCGTTCGCATCGCGAGAAGGTATGCGAAGGCACCCATCGGAGCACGTGTGAGGTATGTGCTCATGCTGTCGATGCATGGTCCGAGCACCCGCTGCATCACTCGATCGAGAGAATGAAGTTCCACTCCGCGGGTTCTATCGGAGTGATGGAGAGTCGGTTGCCCTTACGCAGCAAAACCATGTTTTTAAGCTCTTTCGTCGCATGTTTGCGCAGCTCCTCGAGCGGGACCACGCGCGTGAGACGGCGCTCGAGTTGCACATCGACCATGAACCAGCGCGGCTCCGCGGGGTCGCTGTCCGGGTCGTAGTGATGATGCTTGCGATCGAAGGCGGTGGGGTCGGGATACCCTTCCTTCACTATCTTCATGATGGCGACGATTCCCGGTACGTCGGTGCTCGAATAGTAGAGAAAGGCCAGGTCCCCCTTCTTCATATCGTCCCGAAGCATGTTGCGCGCTTGGTAATTGCGCACTCCGTCCCAAGCAGTGGTGTGACGCTTGGCACGCTCGAGGTCCTCGACGCTGAACGAGGTGGGTTCGGTTTTCATCAGCCAATAGCGCATTTCACGATCCTTTCTTCTGTAACCACCGCATCGAGTCTTACGTCGTGAGCGGCGGCGGTGAGGCCTTCGACCTGCTGAAACGAATACGCGATACCGATCAGACGTGGTGCATGCCACGCGGCTCGCCACCTTCGGAACGCGAATGCGCGATCGTAGTAACCACCGCCCATGCCGAGGCGAACGCCGCATGCATCGAAGCCGACGAGGGGAAGGAACACGACATCGAGCCAGCGTGCGCCGATCATCCGGAAGCTTTCGGGCTCGTGTATCCCGAGACGATTGCGCCGCTGACGCCCTGTCAGCTCCACGAAGCGCATCTTGCGCCCGAGTGAATGCCGGTCGATGCGCGGCACGTAGATGTGGCAACCACGACGGCGGGCGAGCTCGATGAGAGGCGCGGTGTCGAGTTCGGAAGGCAGCGCCGCATATACGGCAATGCGCCACCCTGCCTGCAGATGCAGGTAGCGATCGGCGTTAAGGGCAACTAGTTGGGCAATGCGGGCGCGTTCGCTAGCCGACACGCTTCGGCGGCGGGCCCGTAGAGTTTTCCGTAATGCCTTACGGTCGGTTACGGGTATGGCTTCGGTCATGAGGAATCAAAAGCGTCACCCGCAGATGCCGGTGCGAACCGTTGCTCTCGAACCAGAGCAACAAGTGGGACGAGCTGCGACAGGTAAGGCTTTCCGCTCCAGGCACGGACTTGCACAATGCTGCCTGCAACCCATTGTCCCTGGGTAGTACAAACTAGGGTCCGAGGTAACCCGGAACGCTTGTCGAACACCGCAGGCGACGCCGAGAGTCACTTTACACGAACCCCGGAGAGCGCGCAGGACCCCTATACCCAACCTAGAGTTCGAGTTGCTGGCCCCTCTCGATGGCGCCTTCAACGCGCTCGCGCAGGGCGCGGACCCGGCCGCTGGCGTCACTTTCGAGCTTCTCCAGCTTCGCATCGTGGTTCTTGAGTCGCAGGAGTTCGTTGGCGAGGTTGAGCGCCACCATGACCGCGATCCGGTCGAGACCCACGACCTTGCCGCTGTCACGGATTTCGCGCATGCGGCTGTTCAGGAATTCAGCGGTGTCCAGGAGCGCGGTGCGTTCCTCATACGGACAGGCGATGACGTATTCCTTCTCCATGATCCTGACGCTGACTCTTGCTTGCTCTTGTAGGCTCATGAGCCGTGCTCCAGAGTTTTCAAGCGGCCGATCATAGCTTCGACGCGCGTGCGGACCTGTTCGTTCTTCTGCAGGAGCGAGGCACGCTCGCCGGCCAGCGACTCGTGTCGTTGGCGCAACGCGCGATTCTCTTCCTTCAGATGTTCCACGGTCGCGACCAGTTCTTCGATGCGCTTTGCGAGTCGCATCAGCTCGAGATCGAGCTGTGTTTTTGTGGTGTCGCTCATGTCGGGACTATAGAGAGGCTCGCGCAGCGGTGCAAATCAACGTACGGCCTCTTCAGGCATAATCCCCAGGAATGAACCAGCCCAGTTACACGGAGATCCAGCGCGTCCTCACCGACGAGCGTTCTATGACGGACGCAGCGGAGGCGCACGGCACGTTGGCAGGGTGCCTCTGTGCCGCCATCGGCTATCGGTTCGAGGACTGGTTGCTCGAGATCCTTCCGGAAGGACGCGCGCACCCGCTTGCCACGGCCGCACTTCGCGAGCTGTATCTCGAGACCTCCGGCGCACTCGAAGGGTCCGAGATGGAGTTCGAGCTGCTGTTGCCGGAGGACGAAGCGTCGCTCGATACACGTACGGTCGCTCTTGCGCAGTGGTGTCAGGGCTTCCTGTATGGCCTGGGCGGCAGTGCCATTCAGGATGTGGGTCGCTTGCCGGGGGAGGTAGGCGAAATTGTGCGCGACCTCTCGGAAATCACACGTGTCGGGGTCGACGGCGACCAGAACTCGGAATCGAACGAGAGCGCCTACGCTGAGCTCGTGGAGTTCGTGCGTGTCGGTGTGCAACTCGTCTTCGAGGAGCTCAGTCCGCTACGTGACCAACCCTCCTCGCCGGGCGCGCCGCTTCACTGAAATCGGATGAAACTTCAAGAAGAGGCCCTCCTACCGGCGCGCAGCGCCGCTAGTCTTAGCGGGTCGCTTCGACCCGCAGGAAAGTTGGGCGCCGCCCTAAAAACAGAGTTCGCGCGCCGCCGCCGCCAACTGATGCGCCTGATGGGGCGCGACTCCATTGCCATCGTGCCGGCCGCGCCGGTTCGGCAGCGCAATAACGATGTGGACTATGCCTATCGTCAGGACAGTGACTTTCACTACCTGACGGGGTTCGGTGAGCCCGAATCGGTTGCGGTGCTCATCCCCGGCCGCGAGCAGGCGGAATACATCCTCTTCCTGCGCGATCGTGACGCCAAGCGTGAAGCGTGGAATGGTCGTCGCGCGGGACCGCAGGGGGCGACGCGCGAATACGGCGCGGATGATGCGTTCCCTATTACTGACATGGACGAGATCCTGCCGGGGCTCCTCGAAAACCACACGAAGGTGTTCTATGCGATGGGGGTGTATCCGGATTTCGATCAACGGGTCGTCGGTTGGGTGAACGGCCTGCGCACGCAATCGAGTCACGGGCGCAATCTCCCTCAGGAGATCGTGGCGCTCAATCACGTGCTGCATGACATGAGGCTCTACAAGTCCCGCACCGAAGTCGAGATCATGCGCGAGTCCGCGCGCATCGCGGCTCAGGGTCATGTCCGTGCGATGCGTTTCTGCCGCCCCGGCCGCATGGAGTACGAGGTCATGGCGGAGCTCCTCCATGAATTCAGGCGCCACAATGCCGACACGTCCTATCACCCCATCGTAGGGGGCGGCGCGAACAGCTGCGTCCTTCACTACAGCGAGAATAACCAGCCGCTGAATGACGGGGATCTGCTACTGGTCGATGCCGGCTGCGAATACGAGTGCTATGCCTCTGACATAACGCGTACGTATCCTGTGAACGGACGCTTCACGCCGGAGCAGCGGGCGGTCTACGAGGTGGTGCTTGAGGCGAATCGCGCCGCTATCGCGCAGGTCCGTCCGGGCAATCACTGGAACGATCCGCACCTGGCCGCCGTTAAAGTCGTTACGCAGGGTTTGGTTAAACTGGGGCTCCTGAAGGGGCGGGCCGCGAAGCTCGAGCGCGATGGCGCTTACCGGCGGTTCTTCATGCATCGGACGGGTCACTGGTTGGGCATCGATGTTCACGATGTGGGCGACTACAAAATCGGCGACGCGTGGCGCGTGCTCGAGCCCGGGATGGTGATGACCATCGAGCCCGGCATTTACATTCCGGCGGGTAGCCGCGGCGTGCCTAAGCGTTTTCACAACATCGGCATCCGAATCGAGGACGACGTGGTGGTGACGAAGACGGGGGCGGAAGTACTCACCTCTGGCGCGCCGAAGGGTGTCGATGAGATCGAAGCTCTCATGGCGGCGGGCTGAGCCGCGGTGAAAGTCGACATCGCGATTGTCGGTGGAGGGATGGTTGGCGCAAGTCTCGCGCTTGCGCTGCGAGGACTTGGTGTCGACGTAGTGGTCGTCGAGGGTGTCGCGCCTGGCTCGGGTGCGCAGCCGAGCTTTGACGATCGCACGACCGCGTTGGGCAACGCCAGCCGCCGCATCTTCGAGAGCCTCGGTATATGGGGAGACATCGCGCCTCAGGCTGCGGGCATCCGTACGATCCATGTTTCGGACGCTGGTCGATTCGGGTTTGCGCGGCTGCGGGCCGAGGAACAGGGAATCGATGCCTTCGGATACGTGGTGGCCAACAGGGTTATCGGGACGGCGCTGTGGGGGCGGTTGTCTGCGTTGTCGTCGGAGGGAATCCTGGTGCGCGTCCCGGCGACGGCTGAGGAGATTGAGGTGTCGGGGGACGGGGCTGCGTTTACGTTGGTTGGCGGTCCGAGCGTTAGAGCCGGCGGCGGAGGTATTGGCGACCCTGCTGTTGGCGATGGCTTGGTCCGCGAGCGCGTGGAGGCACGTCTTCTTGTAGCGGCCGATGGCGCTCACTCCGCGGTTCGCGCCGCTGCGGCGATCGAAGCCGATGTAGAGGACTACGATCAAGTCGCGATTGTTGCCAACGTTGGGGCCGATCGTCCTCACGATGGCACTGCCTATGAGAGGTTCACTGCGACCGGACCACTCGCGGTACTGCCGCTCT
This sequence comes from Steroidobacteraceae bacterium, assembly GCA_036270175.1. Lineage (GTDB taxonomy): Bacteria > Pseudomonadota > Gammaproteobacteria > Steroidobacterales > Steroidobacteraceae > 13-2-20CM-66-19. The sequence goes on from DATBCZ010000554.1 coordinate 6,306, forward strand.
ACGATGGGAGCTATGGCGTTATCTGGTCTTGCCGGCCGGCGGATGCGGCTGGTGTTCTGTCTTTGGATGACGGTAGTTATCTGCGCGAGTTGCAGGCGCGGTTCGGATGGCGCGCCGGGCGGTTTGTGCGCGTTGGCCGGCGCGCTTCGTATCCGCTGAAGCTCACCCGCGCGGTGGAAACAACCGCGACTCGCACCGTGTTGATCGGGAACGCCGCGCAGGCGCTGCATCCCGTGGCGGGGCAGGGGTTCAACCTTGGGTTGAGAGATGCGGCCATGCTTGCAGAGGTCATTGCTAATGCCGATGGAGGTGACGCGGGCGCGCCCGAGCTGCTGCGTCGTTTCGCGGAGTGGCGGGCGGCCGATCGGGGGGGCGTTGTCCGCTTCACGGATGGGCTCGTTAAGTTGTTTGGCAGCTCGCGGCCTGGTGCCGGGATATTGCGCAACCTTGGATTGCTGATGTTCGACCTGGCTCCGCCGGCGAAGAGCGCTCTTGCGCGGGTGAGCGCGGGGTTTGGTGGGCCTACACCGCGATTGGCGCGTGGGTTGCCGGTGCGTGATGCGTCGACGGGGCGCGGCTTCGTGCGCGAGCGGTCACCCGCCGGCGGGAGTGAGCGGCCGTGAGCAGACGGATCTGCGGGGAGCGCCGGTGACAGATGAACGCGCTATGACGGATGCGTATGACGTTCTGGTCATTGGTGGCGGGCCTGTGGGCGCGTGTGTGGGGGCGCTGTTGGTGCAGGGCGCGGGGCCGGGGGCGGGCGGGCGAGGAACCGCAACACCGTTTCGCGTCGCTGTGCTCGAGCCGACGCG
>DATBCZ010000555.1:0-3162 GCA_036270175.1 Steroidobacteraceae bacterium
CAGTTGCCATCGAGACCTCACCCCCCGGGGGAATCTGACCGGCTTTCTTATCAGCTATGCCCTGGTACAAGCCTACCCTCAGCTGGGCTGCCCGTTGTAGCCAGTTTAACTTAACATTGTGCAAATGTTAGAAATGTGTAACCGGTCACACTCGCCGACTACTGTATCGACCTACCTGCCGGCGGCCCGTCACAGTGCATACTGGCGGACATGACCAGCCGCTCCTTTCTATTGACAGCCGGCGCCTGCGTCGCGCTGCTGTCCGCGCGAGCCGCGGTCGCCACGATCTTCGCATTCACCGACCCACAGGGTACCGTCCACTATTCCAATGTTCCGGTCGATACACGCTACCAGGTCGTGATCGAAACCGCCCATGAAGGACTTACTGCCGGAACAGCGTCACTGGGCGCGCTGCTGCGCAAATCCGCCCAGTATTCGAAGGTGATTGAAACTGCCGCCCGGGCGAGCCGGCTCGAGCCGGCGCTCGTCCAGGCCGTGATGGTCGCCGAATCCGGTGGTGATCCGAACGCGTTATCCAAGCGCGGCGCGCGCGGGCTGATGCAACTGATGCCGGCCACCGCCCGCCTCTATGGAGTGCGTAATGCTTTTGATCCTGAGCAAAACGTTCGTGCCGCATCGCAATATCTGCGCGCCCTGACAGATCGCTATCAGAACGACCTCGAGCTGGTACTGGCGGCGTACAACGCGGGCCCGGCCGCGGTCGACCTGTCCGGCGGAAAAATCCCACCGTTGCGGGAAACCCTCGATTACGTACCGCGCGTGTTGCGGATCTACAGTCGCTTGCGCGAGCTGGCGCGGACCCCTTGAGGCATGGTCGCTACGATCCACGCCGAGCTCGAGGAGCGCTCGACTGAGGAAATCCATCAGGCAATAGCCCGAGCCAAACAGGACTGGGAAAGCACCGCGGACAGTCTGCCGCACGTCATCTGCCTGCTGGATGAGCACCGCCAGGCTATGCGCGTGAATCGCGGAGTCGAGACCTGGCATCTGGGCAAGGTAAACGAAGTCCTGGGTCGCGATATGCACGACCTGCTGCACCCGGGTGGCTGCCGCAGTGACTGCGGCTTGCGCGCACTGCTGAACGCGGCCTGGGCGCAAGCGCAAAACGGCGCCTCGGCGGAATTCGAGACTTTCGATTCCTACTTGAATAGAAATGTTTCGGTGGCGCTTCGTCCCATCACCGAGGATCCGAGCGGCCGTCGGTGTGCCGGGCACGCGCGTGCAGTGATGGTCGTCGCCGACGTTACCCAGCTGCATGTTGCGCGCGCCGAGCTCGAACGCATGAACGAGTGTCTCGAGGCGCGTGTGCTGGCCCGAACCGAGGAGCTCGAGAACGCCAATTGCGACCTGCAGAACGAAATCGTCAGGCGCGAATCGGCCGAAGAGGCGCTGCGTAATTCGAGCAGCGAGTTGGAACTGCTGTCCCAACAGCTCATCAAGGCGCAGGAAAGCGAGCGGCGGCGGATCTCGCAGGAGTTGCACGACTCCGTGGGACAGACGCTGAGTGCGATCAAATATTCGCTCGAGCGGGCGGCCGAGCTGCATCGCCAGGCACGCCACACCGATACCCAGCCACTGCTGATGCGGACGATCGAGCGTGTTCAGGAGACCATAACGGACATCCGCTCCATCGCCATGAATCTGCGGCCGTCCGTATTGGATGACCTGGGGGTCGCTTCCGCTCTGGCGTGGTTATGTCGGGAGTTCTCTGAGACCTATACACGCCTCGATGTACGGTCACATATCACGGCTTCCGACGACGAGATCCCGCAGCGCCTCGCGACCACGATCTTCCGGTGCGCACAAGAATTGCTGAACAACGTTGCCAAGCACGCCAAGGCGCGGCGGGTGACGGTTGTCCTGGTGCGGGAGGCGGGCTCTGTCACCTTGATGGTTTGCGACGACGGCATCGGAATGCCTTCGGCCGACTCGTCCGGATCCTTCGGTATCGGACACGGCGTGCGCAATCTGCGCGAGCGCACACAGATGACCGGCGGCAAATTGACGTGGTCCGAGAATGAGGGCGGCGGCACACGCGCCCGGGTCGACTGGCTGCTCAGCGCGATCGAGTGACCTTCCGCCGATCAATCGCCTTGGGACTCCTCACTCTCCTCGTGAAAGGATCGTGAACGGCGCAGGAACCACAGCATCCCACCGACCAGCAGCAGGTACAGGATCAGGATCTTCCACCAACTCATAGTGTTGGCTCCGGTAGTAGGTTTGGGGACGGTAGTGCGGACTCTTCCGACGGAGTGTAGTTGGGAAGTCAGCCCGCGGCACAGGCGTACAACGCGCTAGCCGACCGCGGCAGTAGCACTCCCCCCGCCACTGGGTGTTTTCCCGTAGGGTGTTTATCGAGGGCTTGGCCTATCCTACGAAAGGAGCACCCTGGCGCGCGCGCGTCATCGCCTGATGATCACGACAACTCATGCGTCGCAAAACCAGGATTCTGATCGTCGACCAGGAAAGCCTGATGCGGGATGGGCTGCGGGTCCTGCTCGAGCTCGAAGATGACCTGGAAATGATGGGCGCGATCGGCAGTGGCGACGAGCCCGTCGATGCCGCCGCGAAGACGGGCCCGCACGTGGTGTTACTCGAATTCGCGCTGCCCAGCCAGGATGGTTCGGAGACTGTTGCCGCAGTCAAGAGCCGTTGGCCGGAAGCGCGCGTGCTCGTACTGACATTCCGGCGTGAAGACGAGTTCTTCGAGGCCGCATTGCGCGCCGGCGCCGACGGCTATCTGCTAAAAACCGACAGCCGCACGGAGCTGCTGACGGCGATTCACGCGGTGGCGGATAAAAAGCGTTATATCAGCCCAACCTTGTTCGACCGGGCGGTCAGCGGTTATCTGGGCAAGCCGCCCGCCTCGCAGCGCAGTTCGGTGGACGGACTCAGCGCGCGCGAGCGCCAGGTCATGAGGAAAATTGCCCTCGGCCTGCGCACCCGGGAAATCGCGGTGCAACTTTCATTGAGCCACAAGACCATTGAGAAGCACCGCAGCAGCCTGATGAGAAAGCTCGGCCTTCGATCAGCCGCCGCGGTCGCCGCCTACGCGACGGCGCATGGGTACCTGGAGCGCTAGGAGCCTAGTTCGCCGCGGCGACCGTGGGCCGATGCCGCTGCTGCCGTATCCAGCCGTTG
>DATBCZ010000556.1:0-4285 GCA_036270175.1 Steroidobacteraceae bacterium
CCTTCGGCGGATGGGCGCGGAAGTGGGCGAGCCCCCAACCACCTACCTAGCCGGCCAGGCCTCGGGCTTACTTCTTCAAATGCGCATCCAACCACCCCATCACGGTGTGGTACCACAACACGCTATTGGCAGGTTTCAACACCCAGTGATTCTCATCCGGAAACACCAGCAATTTGCTCTCGACATTGCGGCGTTGTAACGCCGTGAACGCCCCGATGCCCTGCGAGTAGGGAATCCGGAAATCCTGCTCACCGTGAATGACGAGCATGGGCGTCTGCCACTTCGACACGAAATCGATCGGGTTGAACTTCTCGTAGTTTTCCGGGTGCTCATACTGTGTGCCGCCGTTCTCCCACTCCATGAACCACAACTCCTCGGTGGAGTAGTACATCATGCGTTGGTCGAACACACCGTCGTGGTTGACGATGCAGCGGAAGCGGTCGGACCAGTTGCCCTGGATCCAGTTCATCATGAAGCCGCCGTATGAGGCGCCCAGCGCGCAGGCATTGCCGCCGTCGAGCCAGTTGTATTTTGCCAGCGCCGCGTCCAGTCCCTTTTTCAGATCGACGAGCGGCTTGCCACCCCAGTCGCGGCTGATCGAGTCCGTGAACGCCTGCCCGTAACCGGGCGAGCCGTGGAAATCGATCATCACGACGGCGTAGCCGCCGCCCGCGAAGGCTTGCGCGTTCCAGCGGTAGCTCCAGATATTCTGCATGCTCGCTTGCGGACCGCCGTGCACAATGAACGCGATCGGATACTTCTTACCCGCCTCGAATCCGTACGGCTTCATGACGTACCCATACACGGTCTCGTCGTTCCAGCCTTTGAAGCTGAACTGTTCGAACTCGCTCATGTGGCGACTGCCGAGCAGCGACTCATTCACATGCGTGAGTTGTTTCGCGGCGCCGCCGTTTGCCGGGACCGAGTAAAGGTCTTCCGGACCACCGAGGCTGGCCAACGCGTAAACGATCCGATCCTTCGCCGCCGAGTAGTCCGCGACCTCACCCGTCCCAACGATCTTCTGCGGCTTACCCGTTTTCACGTCGATGTAGTAAAGGGCCGTCTGGCCCAGATCCGACGTGGTCGCCAATAGCGTGCGGCCATCCGGCATCGCGCCTAGACGAGTGACGGAGCGATCCCACGCTTGTGTCAGAGGGCGCACCGTTCCCGTATGGCCATCCTTCAACATGATATGGAAGCGGTCGGCCTCGAAGCCGGGACGATCCATCGCGAGCCACGCCAAGTCGCCGTTTTTCAGGAACACGGGCTGGGCGTCCCAGGCCGGATTGTTGGCTGTCAGGTTGCTAGGCGCCGCGGTGCCGTCCACGGGGACCTGGAAGAGATCAAAGTTGGTCGACAGTGGCTCCGTGCGGCCGGCGATGCGAGCGGAAAACACCAACGAGGCGCCGTCCGGGCTGAAGCCAAAGTCCTCGTCGCCGCCAAACGGCTTGGAAGGGACATCAGCGTCGAGTGATTTCGAGAGGTCGACAGGTGTGCCGGCGGTGCCATCTGCGCCGATGCGCGCGGCAAACAGGTGGGAACGCGTGTCATTACTCCACGTATCCCAGTGCCGAATGAACAGCTTGTCGTAAACCCTGCCCGTCGCTTTTTGTTTGGCGCGCGCGTCCAATTTGTCTTTCGTGCAGCGTAAGTCGCCGCATTCCGGCAGCACATCCATGCTGACTGCCAAAAGATCACCGCGCGGAGATACTTTGAGCGCGCCCACGTCGAGCGGGTAGTTCGTTACGCGTGTTGCCTCACCGCCATCGAGCCGGATACGCCACACCTTCGAACTGCCGCCGCGCGTCGAGAGGAAGTACAGCGTGCGGCTGTCGGGAGCCCAGCGGGGGCTCGTGTCATTCGCCGGATCCGAAGTGAGACGCTGCGGCTGTGCGTCCTTCTGTGCGAGGTCGACCAGCCAGAGGTCGGTCCGGCCTTTGTTGGCATCCATGTCGGTCTCGCGCAGAACGTACGCGACATACCGACCGTCGGGAGAAACCTGCGGGTCCGACAGGCGCTTCAGGCGCACGAGGTCCTCGACGGTGAACGCCTGTGAGCCTCCTTGCGCCGCTGCGCTTTCTGCAATCCCCGTAGTCGTTGCGAGGAGCAGCGACAGCGACAGGATCACGCGCGTTCCCGATGATAGTTTTTCGAAGGACATTAGCGGCTCCGTGCTGGGCGAGTCCGCCATTATATAGTCCCGCGCGTGCGCCGCCTTCAGCAGCTACGGTGCTCAGACCGCGTCGTCGGCACGGCCGCTGCCCCTCAGGCTTCCACCCTGGCATTCCAGCCGGCGACTTCTTCACCCGACGTCGCTGCCCGCGATTTTCCAGGGCTCCTTTTCCCCCGCGGTCATCCATTCCTGCATCGGCGGGTCCTCGATGACCGTAGTCATGTAAGCGCGCGTGTTGTCCGAAAACCCTTCCCCATAGGTATTGAAGCGCAGTACCACCGGCGCGAACATCGCATCCGCGACCGAGTACTCGCCGAACAGCCACGGGCCGCCGCTTGCGCCAAACCTGCTGCGGCACTCGCTCCAGATCTTCTCGACTCGCTCAACGTCAGCCTGGACACGCGGGGTCATCGGTACGCGGCGGTTACGCGCGCGCGAGTTCATCGGCCACGCATTGCGCAGTTCAAAAAACCCAGCATGCATTTCCGCGCAGACAGAGCGTGCCATCCCGCGCGCCTCGAGATCCTTCGGCCACCCCCGTCCCGCCAGTTCGGCCACGTGCTCGCAAATCGCGAGAGACTCCCATACGCGCAACCCACCCTGGTGCAGCACGGGTACCTTTCCACCCGGACAGTGCTTATCGAGCTCTTCCCGGGTCCCGGGCTGGTACAGCGGGATGAGCTGCTCCTGGAATTCGAGCCCCAGGTGCTTCATCAAGATCCACGGCCGCAAGGACCAGGAGGAGTAGTTCTTATTGCCGATGACGAGAGTGAGATCCGACATACTGGTAACCTTGGTTTATTGACCTGCGCGGCCCGCGCCTGCGCGGCCGACCGAAAGTCGCCTGGGCCACGGAGGCCGGGCGCTTTCGGCGAGTGCGCCATGACACGACGCTAGTTGTCCCGCTGAAGTCCGAGGCCCTATCCGATGCTCGATAATGTGCGTGCCGTGGCTTTCGATCTCGATAATACCCTGTGGGATATCGCGCCGGTGATCGAGCGTGCGGAAGCGCGTCTGCACGACTGGTTACTCGAGCACTGTCCGCGGATCCCGGAGCGGGTGTCGCTCGAGGACATGCGCGCCGCCCGCGAGCTGCTCGCCCGCGAAGAACCTCATAACGCTCACGATTTTAGTTACTTGCGGATGACCGCTCTGGCCCGGCATGCGCGCGAGTGTGGCTATGACGAAGAGGTGGCCCGACGGGCGTTCGACGTCTTCTTTGCCGCCCGCAACGAGCTCGATTTATTCGCCGATGTCCGACCGTCGTTGGAAAGACTCCGCCCCCGATACCTTCTCGCCACCTTCAGCAACGGCAATGCCGACCTCGACCGCATCGGCCTGTCGGAATTCTTCGTGCTGTCGCTGAACGCTCGGCAACTCGGCGTGGGAAAGCCTCACCCACTTTGCTTCGAGCGCCTCGCTGAGGAACTACGAGTCGAGCGCGATGAGATTGTCTACGTCGGCGACGACCCGTGGCTCGACGTCGAAGCCGCACGGGCTGCGGGCCTCCGCACCGCCTGGGTAAATCGATTCGATCAACAGTGGCCGGTCTCCATCGCGCCCGCCGATATTGTCGTCACGAATTGCACCCAGCTCGCGGAATTCCTCGGCGTCTAATGAGGCGCCTCGGACGGAGGCATCTCAGACCGGGAGTACCTCGCCGCGGGTCTGTACGATGAGGAAGGGCGCGCTGATGGCCGCGGCGAGCGGGATGACTCCAATCCAGAACAAGGTGTGAATGATCACCGCGCTCGACCCACCCGCCGCGGCCGAGATGGTGCCCACCACGAACGGACCTGCCGCAGCGAACACGCGCCCAATGTTGTAGCAGAGCCCCGCCCCCGTAGCGCGCAGTCGTGTCGGGAACAGCTCCGGGAGGTAGAACGGGAAAGTCCCAAAGACTCCGTAGACGCCGGCCCCGACGGCATACAACATCAGCAGCCGGGCCCGTGGCTCGAGCTCCAGCCCAAACGTCGAGAATAGGGCGCCCGCCGCGAATACAAAGTACACGACGAACATGCGTCTGCGACCGAGCAATCGCGCCAGCGGTATGGCGGCAAGCGCGCCGAGAAGTCCGCCGATGTTGAACGCGTTGGAGGCTTTGGCTTTCCA
>DATBCZ010000557.1:0-12952 GCA_036270175.1 Steroidobacteraceae bacterium
GCGGAGCATCGCGCCGAGGACGAAGCCTTCCTGCTGGATATGCCTGCGGTACTCGGTGCTCGCGCCATGAATGCGCTCGAGCACGTCCGCGACCGGCTGGGCCTCGACTATGCGGGCATCGATTTTGGGTTGGACGACCAGGGCAATGTGCTTTTCTTTGAAGCCAACGCCGCCATGACCATCCATCCGCCGGCTCCGGATGAGCGTTGGGAGTTTCGCCGCGCACCCGTCGCAAGAATCCTGGACGCGGCACGTCGCATGTTGGTGGAACGAGCAGCGGTTCGCGTCTAGGGCCTCACGGATGGTCGAAGATGGGGACTGACACGTTGGCGTTGGGGACGAGCCCGGCTCCAGCAGGTTCCGCGCTGCCTAGGTTCGCGCTGTACTAAACTCTCGCTGGGCCCAATCCCGGTCTACACCCAGCGGCAACAGGAGATCACAGTGACGATGATACGCAAGGTAGCCGTAGGGTCCGCGCTGGCGATGCTCATCGGGGCTGGGCCGCTCGCCATGGCGGAAGCCAACAGCTCGCCCGTCGTCTCGAAGGAGATCGCAGCGGCGGTCGCCGATTCCACGCGACCGGCCACCGATACGTCACGGGACGCCAATCGCAAGCCGGCTGAGACTTTGGCCTTTACCGGCGTGAAGCCCGGCGACCGCGTTGCCGACTATGCAGGCGGGAATGGCTACTTTACCCGGCTTTTTTCCGATGTCGTGGGTAGTACGGGTCACGTCTACGCGGTGATGCCGTATCCGTTCCTCCAGTTTGCAGGCGAAGTGAAGGGTCTTGCGGAGATGGAAACGTTCGGGCGCGACCACCCAAACGTCTCGGTGACCGCGGCTGCCCCATTGGAAGGGACGAAGTTCCCCGAGAAGCTCGACCTGTTCTGGATTGCCCAGGACTACCACGATCTGAAAGACAAATTCACGGGTCCAGTCGACACGGCTGCCTTCAACAAGGCTGTGTACGATGCGCTGAAGCCCGGTGGAATCTACGTGGTGTTGGATCACTCGGCGGTGGCGGGGGCTCCGGCTGACGTCACTGAGACATTGCACCGGATCGAGGCGTCGACGGTGCGGCGGGAAGTCGAGGCCGCGGGTTTCAAGTTCGAGGCCGAGAGCCAGATCCTGGCCAACGCCGACGATCCGCGGACGGCCAAGGTATTCGACGCGTCGATCCGGGGCCGGACGGATCAATTCATTCTGAAGTTCCGCAAGCCGAAGCGGTAGCAATGCCAGATAGCCAGAGACAAAATTCCACCGTCAGGGCCGAGTGTCTCCTGTTTCTGGCGCATCACACGCAGCCCGGTACGATGGCAGCCCTGGCTGGACTCATGCGGCAGTGTGAGTCCAGCTTCACCGTGGTGCCGCTGTTCGATCAGACTAAACAGTCCTTTCCCGTGGATCACATTGCAGGGGCGCGTAGCATCACGTGCGCGCAGGTGACCCGTCTGCTTCCCTACCGCAAAAAACACAGTCAGCACCCGCGGACGTTCTGGTCACGCAACATCGACCTGCCGCTGATGTGGTATTTCCATGAAAATCCCCAGTACGAGTATTACTGGGTCATGGAGTACGACGTCCGCTTCACCGGCGAGTGGCCGGACTTCTTCCGCCATTTCGCGGCCAATCGCAGCGACTTGCTGGCGACCACGATCTTCGATTACAACTTTCGCCCCGGCTGGGACAACTGGGGCACACTGAAGAGTCCGCAGCGTATTCCGGACCAGGAGCTCGTCCGGGCTCTATTTCCGCTGTACCGGCTTTCCAACGCCGCGCTGCGTGCTCTGCACGAAGCCTACTGCGACGGGTGGAGCGGGCATTATGAAGTCACGATTCCCACCATTCTCAAGACCCGTGGCTTCACACTCGAGGACATCGGCGGCAGCGGAAGCTATGTCGCCGAGGGAAACCACAACCGGTTCTACCGCAACTCTCCGGAGCGTCCCGGGCTGGCGCCCGGCACATTCACAGTGGCGGCGAACGAAATCTCCGCCGACTATCCGCCGAACCTGCTCTGGCATCCCATCAAGGGCTAGCCCAAGCGGGGCAGCGCGCGCCGGTCCAGAACTTCGATCACCGCGCGATGCGCCTCGAGTATCGCCGCATCGGTGTGTGGGCTCGCGGCCGCGTCGGCGTTGGCGATCGAGATGAGGCCGAAGGGCTGGCGGGCGACGACGTTCGGCCGGCTGGGAGTCGAGGTGAACACCCACTCCAGCGGGTCATACAGACTGTTGTACGAATACGCGTAACCGTGTGGCCAGCGATTGACTGTGATGGCCAGTATGTCGTCTGCCGCTTTGAAGCCGCCGGGTCCGAGTACTCGCGTGAGCTGCTCCCGGATGTTTCGCTCGAAAGTCTCGAACGAAGTGGCCAGGAGCTCGGCTCTACCGAGGCGGTGTTGTAACTTGATGGGTTGCCCGGGTACGCACGGCGTGCGTTCCATGTGCACCACGATCGGCTCGTCCGGAGTCTGGGGATGTTGTAGACCACCCAGGGACGCGGCCTCCGAGAGTGACACCTCAGAATGGTACATGCCGGGGGTGTTGATGTGGCTGACGCCCAGCTTGTGGAAGCTGTGCCAATTTCGTAAGGCGACGCTCGTGTAAACGATGGGCCGCTTCACGTTGTAGGACAGGGCCTCTTTCTGGGCTGCCGGAAGCGTCGGAACCAGGTAAGGGATGAACATGTTCCAACATGCCATCACGCAAGCGCGTCCTCGAACGCGATAGGCCTTTCCGTCGCGAACGTAAGCGAGCTTCACTCCCTGGGCTTGCGTGGAATCGCCGTCGTGCTCGACTTGCACGACGGTGCTATTCAGGCGGATGCGCGCCTGTTGGTTTTCCCTGTCTAGCAATGAGTAGTCGACTCTTGCAGCGCCGACATCCTCCATTGTGCTTCCGGGAATCGCGCCGGGAATCAGAGAGCGGACCAGAAGGCGGGCGACCGTGGCGTTGCCATCGGGAAAATGAATTTCACCGCCGCCCCCGTCCATGCGTTGCCGACCGTGCTGTCCGCCCGGCAGATCCTCCAGGGTGCCTTGGGGCGGCGGCTGTAGGCCCAGGCCGTCGAAGCCGGGCAAGCCGTCATTCCACGCGAACAAGGCCGGTACCGCATCCGGTCCGGCGCAATACCATCCTTCTGTTGCCCGCGCGAAAAACCACAATAGCGATGCATCAACCTTGGCGACCTTCAGAAGGTAATCGCGATAACTCATGCGCGCGAGCTGCAGCTTCTTGTCAGCCTCGCTCGAGCCCGCGAGATAATCCGGCTGATGGGGATCGTAGAGGCGCTGCAGGTCGCGTTTCGCGGCTTCGGTCAGCGGGCTCTGGCCGAGGAATTTTGCGGTAAAGCCGCTGCCCTCCTCGGGCGAGCCCACCAGGAGCCGGTCGTGGCCCCAGGTCTCGCGGTCGAAGAAGTACGCTTCGTGCAAACCCAACGAATCGTACAGGGTATGGTTCCTGGCGTTCGCGGCTACATAACGGGGCAGGTCGATTCCAAGATCGCGCAGCAACTCCTGCGCGGGCGCGTTATAGCGGAGCGGCGACTCGATGTTGAGAGTGCCTCCGTTGAGCGCCATGAGCCGGCCGTTGTATTCGAACTCGTTGCGCTTCGCGTGTCCGCCGAAGTCATCATGGTTGTCGAGCACCAGGACGCGGGCGTTGCCGCCCATTCTTTTCAGGAAGAAGTGGGCTGCGGAAAGGCCGCTGATGCCGCCACCGACAACCACCAGGTCGTACGACTCGTTCGAGTCGATCGCCGAGCCCAGATCCCAGGCGCGCGCGTCGCGCCTCTGATGCGCGACTTCGAAGGAGCCGGGATGGCTGCCGCGCATACCGGTCCGTCGTGGGGGGTAGGGGTTCAGTGGCGCCGCGGGTCCAGGCGCCGCTTCGGCCCACGCGGGGTGACCTGCGAACACCGATCCTGTGAGAGCCACGCCGACTCCATTGACGAAGTCACGTCGCGTGATCGGCAGGTGCATGCCTAGCTGGCGGTCTTTATTGATCATCACCCCGTACCCGGCACGCCCTCGTGCTCTTGTGACTGGCGCGTATCGATTAACGATACGCGTGTATCGATACACTACGGGAACTCTAAGACCGGGAGCGGGCTCGCGTCAACGCAGCGCTTCGACCAGCTCGCGCACCAATCGCGGGCCTCGATAGATCATGCCCGTGTAGAGTTGCACCAGGTCGGCGCCTGCCTCGCGCAGGCGCTGCGCGTCTGCGGCCGACGCCACGCCGCCCACGCCGATAATGGGCATCTTGGGGCCGACGGTTTCCCTGAGAACCCGCACGGCGGCGCATGACTTGGAAAAAAGAGGCCGGCCGCTCAGACCGCCGGTCTCACCCGCCAGCGGGTGGCCGGGGACACTCTCGCGAGACACGGTGGTGTTGGTTGCGATGATCCCCGCCACCGGCACGGAGGCCGCCGCGGTGGCGCTTCTGCGGAGCTCCGCCTCACTCAGGTCTGGCGACAGTTTCACCAGCAGGGGCACGCGCCGTGAGTGCCGGTTCTCCAACACACGAGACTCTTCGAGAATCCCGGATAGAAGAGGAAAGAGATGGTCGACGTCCTGAAGCGATCGCAGGCCGGCGGTGTTAGGTGACGACACATTGACCGTAACGTAGTCGGCAACAGCGAAGACCGCGCGCAGACAGAAGATGTAATCGTCGATGGCGCGATCGAGTGGCGTCACGGCGTTCTTGCCGATGTTGACGCCGACCACTCCGGACGTTCGTCGCGAACGCAAGCGTTCGGCGACGCGTTCGGCGCCATCGTTGGGAAATCCCATCCGGTTGATGATGCCCTCATGGTCTGGCAGGCGGAAAACACGCGGGAGCGGGTTCCCCGGCTGGGGCTTTGGAGTGACCGTTCCGATCTCCACATGACCGAAGCCGAGCGAGAACCAGCCGTCCACGGCAATGCCGTTCTTGTCGAAGCCCGCCGCTAAACCGACACGATTGCTGAAGGTAAGACCCATCATTCGAATGGGCGGCTCGGTCGTCCGCGGCTGCGGCTTGATTCTGCCGAGCATGCGGACGCCATTCAGCGTCAGGGAGTGAGCCTTCTCCGGAGAGAGGCGGAAGAGAGCGGACCGCGCAACCTGGTAGACCATGGCGAAAGTATCGCCTAAACGATCGCGCGCGGCGATGAGTGCCTCTTAGTCTTTCTGTCGCACCCTCATGGACGCGACGTGCGGGCCGGACAGCCAGTACGATCCCAGGTGTTTGTCGATCTTGACGGTGTCCCCTTCCCGCAGGCTCAAGTCACCGGCCACACTCTGCACCTCCTGCCAAACCTGGCCGTTGTCCAGGTGCCAGGTCAGTTCGTTCGGCCGGTGATCGACGCTGACGATGCGTGCCGTGATGTGCTGTGGGTCGCTGTGCGTGGCACTGCCGGCAACGGCGGACGCGGTGTTTTCGGCTGAAGGTGGGCTGGCGTTCGAGCTGGAAGCTGCCGGCTGCGCGCCGGCTGTGACAGCGCCTCGTGTCGCTGGTGCACTCGGCGGTGTTGCTGTAGTCGGCGGCGTTGGGGATGAAGTTGCTACAGAAGGCGCCGCCCCCGATGCAGGTTGCGACGCTGGTGCAGTCGACGGAGCTGGCGCTGTCTTGGCTACCGGCGCCGGGAATCGCGCGACCTCTCTGTCGTAGCACATGAGCCGTCGCAGCGAATCGGTCTCCGCCGCACACGCGCGCACGCTGGCGGGCAACGATTCCACCGCGGCGAGCGCCGGAAGTGCGGCCAGCGCCGGGAGTACGACCGGCGCCCACGCCAGCAACCAGACCCGCGTTGATCGTGCCGAGACCTGCTTCCGCAATAATTCAGGCATCTGTCTCTCCGATGGACGTCTGAAGGGGCCGACCAACCGGTTGCATCCCCCTGCACCGAGTGTAGCCCGTAACCCTCCCCGGGTCAGTTCAATTCAGATCGTTATGCTACCGTTCCAGTCATGAACGCAACGTCACGTGACGCGGGGCTGGTACGCAAGGTGGGTCCTTGGGGACTTGCTGCCAGCATCGTCGGCATCGTGGTGGGCGCCGGCATTTTCGCGGTGCCTGGAGCGCTTGCCGCGGCAGTAGGTCCCTACGCGCCGCTGGCGTTTTTGATTTGCGGACTGGCGGTTGGATCGGTGGCCATTTGTTTCGCCGAGGGTGGCAGCCGCATTCCGACCAGCGGTGGGGTGTACGGCTATATCGAAGCCGCCTTCGGCCCACTCGTCGGTTACGTCGCGGGCACGCTGCTTTGGTTTGGTGATGTACTCGCCTGTGGCGGTGTCGCGGCGGCTTTGGCCGACGTCGCGGCGAGTCTGGCATCCAAGTCACTGGTAACTACGGTGCACGCTGTCGTGATCGTTGGAGTGATTGGCGGCGTCGCGCTGATCAACGTTGCCGGCGTCGCACGTGCCGCCCGCTTTATCAGCGTGACGACCGCCTTGAAGTTAATCCCGCTCGCGATTTTTATCGTCGCGGGCTGCGGGAAAATCGACAGCGCCAATTTCACGCAAGTTGCACAGCCCGGCACCGACGGACTGGGCCGCGCTGCGATCCTGGCTTTGTTCTCCTTCATCGGAATGGAGTCACCCCTGTCGGCGAGCGGGGAAGTGGCGCAACCGTCACGTACCATTCCGCGCGCGCTGGCGATGGCAATGGTGTCCGTCGCTCTCATCTACATCGCCGTTCAGGTCATCGCACAGGGGATTCTGGGCGCGTCGTTGGCACACTCGAATGCGCCGCTCGCCGATGCCATGGGCCGCATCAGTCCGCTACTGCGCGCGGTCATGCTCGCCGGCGCCGCCGTTTCGATGTTTGGTTGGATAAGTAGCGATGTCCTCGGTAGTCCGCGCATGTTATTCGCGTTTGCGCGGGATGGATTGCTGCCCCGGGCGCTCGGACTCATCTATCCCCGTACCCAGACTCCATACGTCGCAATTCTGGCCTACGCGGCCCTGGCCATGGTGTTGGCGCTGACCGGTACGTTCGCCGAGCTCGCCGTACTGGCCACGCTCACGACTGCCGCTCTGTATGCAGTGGGTTGCGTGGCCGCCTGGCTGCTGGCTCGTCGCCAGGTTGCGGTGGCCGGCGAGCCCTTGAATTTCCGCTGGCTCGGCGTTGCGACCCTCGTGGGAGTCACCGGCATGTTGGCCCTGATCGCGGTGGGCTCATGGCAGGAAATTGCCGGCCTGGCGACACTCATCGGTATCAGTGTGCTCGTCTACCTCCTTACTTCCCGCCCTCAGGCGGCGCGTGCCCGCAGCACGAAAGCAGGTGAGTGATCGGGCCGGGTCGACAGGGTTCCAACAGGCAACACCGGACGTGTGCTCGTCAGCTCGATGCTGAACTGCCGCACCAGCCGCGCGGTTGCGAGGACCGCCTCCGACATCGCCAGTTGCGCCCCGATGCAAACGTGTCGTCCGACGCCGAAGGGGAGGTAGGTGAGCCGGTCGGGCTCCGCCCCATTCAAAAAGCGCGAAGGATCGAAGGCTTCGGGATGCGACCACCAGTGGCGGCTCCGGTGCAGCATCCAGTAAGGCAGCAGAATGATGGAGTCCGCGGGAACCCGGGTGCCACAGATCTCATGCGTCTGCTTGGCCAGCCGGCCGGTCATGAATGCGGGCGAATAGAGCCGCAGTGTTTCCTGCACCACCGCGCGAGTCAGCTCGAGTTTCGGCAGACTGGCCGCGGCGCCGTCGACCGACAGATCGAGTTGGCGCGCTTCCGCGGCGAGTGCCTCCTGCCACTGCTTTGCCTGCGCGAGCAGGGTGCACGCCCAGAATAATGTAAGCGCGGTCGTCTCGTGACCGGCGACGATCATGGTGGATACTTCGTCGACGAGCAGATCCTCGCGGTCCGCCCCATGGGCTTCCGACAATAGATCGAACAGGTCGCGCGGCGAGCCGGTGTTCTCCGCCTTGCGCCGTACATCGATGATCGAGCGGATGAGCCGCGTCCAACGCTGTCGGAACGACGCACGGCGCGCCCGCAGCGGCGTTGGTATGGCTTCGGGAAGAAATACGTCGGTCGGGTACAGGCGCCCCACCGTATGCATGTATTCCGACACGACCGCGCGCAGCTCGGCGCCGAAAGTTGCTGACTCCATCGAGAACAGCGAAGTCGCGGCGATTTCCAGACTCAACATTTGCAGTTCCGCGAGCAGATCGACTTCGGTGCCACGCGAGCGCTCCAGACGCTCGCAGGAGACCTCGGTGCAGC
This sequence comes from Steroidobacteraceae bacterium, assembly GCA_036270175.1. Lineage (GTDB taxonomy): Bacteria > Pseudomonadota > Gammaproteobacteria > Steroidobacterales > Steroidobacteraceae > 13-2-20CM-66-19. Next base: position 8,214 of record DATBCZ010000557.1, read on the forward strand.
GAATGATGTGTCGGGCCATGATGGGAACGTTGCGCGGCGTGAATGCTGGAGCCATGGCGCGCCGCTGCTCCCGCCAGGTCTCACCCTCGCTGACGAGCAATCCTCGTCCGACGATCGGGCCCAGAACGCGGCGTCCCAATGGGAGCCGGACATAGTCCTCCCCCTGGGTAATCATGATGTGGCGGATCGCATCCGGAGCCGTCGCCAGAACCAGGGAGCGCCCTGCGGCGCGGAGGGTGACCACCGGCTCGTCGAGACAACGAGGCGGGAACGCGCGATAGGCGTTGCGACGCAGGGCCAGTAGCACCCGAAAGCCGCCAATGCCATTCGAAGCCATGGCTGGCATGGGGGGCACTACGTCAGTACGCCCTGGATGTTCTGCTGTAAGCAAGCTATGTCATTCCGCAGATGTTATTTTCGAGCATAACGTCAAACCGCCGCAAACTGGAGTCCCGGATAGTGCGCATCAAAGCCTCCCTCGCCCTCATGCCGCTTTGCTTAGCCGCCTGTCTCGCCGGCGCCGCCCACGCCGGCCAGCGTGTGCTCGCCCCTGATGACTACCTGAAATTTGCCGACGTTACGGCTCCACAAGTATCGCCCGATGGCGCCACCGTGGCGTACGTCGTAACGACGAGCGATCGCGACTCGGATGAGCCAAAGGACTCCATCTGGCTCACGAATTGGGAAGGCACCGAGCATCGGCAACTGACGCGCGGCGAAAGCGCGAGCCAGCCGAAGTTCAGTCCCGATGGCCGCTACCTCAGTTTTGTCTCGGCGCGGCCGGCCGATTCGAAGAGCCAGATCTGGCTGCTCGACATGCGTGGAGCCGAGCCACGTCAAATGACTCACGTCGGTGGTGAGATCAGCCGTTACGCCTGGTCGCCTGACGGTAAGCGGATCGCCCTGGTAATGAGCGAAACGATTGAGGGCGGCAAAACACCCAAGCCTATCGTTATAGACACCTTCCACTTCAAGCAGGACGTGGAGGGCTATGTGACAGCGCAGACACGGAAACATCTCTATCTTCTCGAGGTCGCAAGCGGGACACTGACGGCGCTGACTACTACCTCGGAATACAACGACGACTTACCTGCGTGGTCGCCCGACGGGAAGCTCATTGCCTACGTGAGTAATCACCGCAAGGACCCCGAGCAGAGTGGCGTCGATGAGATCTACCTGGTCGAGGCTCGCGTCGGGGCGGTGCCGCGGCGGCTCGTCGAGGTGTTCGCGCCAAATCATCAGCGGCTGGCGTTCAGTCCGGATGGCAAGCTGCTCTCCCTCCTGCAGGGTCTGGAGCCCCGACTCAACGCCTACATCACGGACCGGCTCGCCGTGGTATCAGTCGGCGATGGCCATCTGCGGCCGCTGACGGACAAGCTGGATCGGGCCGTCACCGCACCGTTTTTCAGCGCGGACGGTAAGTCGATCGGTGTCCTCGTGGAGGACGACGGTTCCAGCTACCCGGCACGGGTCGACCTGGGTACGGGCGAGATCGAGCGCCTGATACCTGGCCCCGTTACCGCGCATGACCAATCGGTGGCATCCGGGCATACGGCCGTACTCGCCTCCAGCGATACCCAGAGCGCCGAGGTCTTCGCTCTCGAGAATCACGAGCTGAGAATGCTGACTTCTCACAACGAGGCGCTGCTGACCGAAATCAAGTTCGGTGCCGTGGAGAACGTCAGCTTCAAGAGCCGGGATGGGACGGAGATCCACGGTCAGATCGTGAAGCCACCGTCCTACGTGAGCGGCCGCAAATACCCCACCATCCTCTGGATCCATGGCGGCCCCAATGGGCAGGACCAACATGAGCTGGTGCCCGAGAGCTATTGTCCGCCGCTCGAGCGGCAACTTCTTGCGGGGCAGGGCTACGTGGTGCTAGCCGTAAACTATCGCGGCAGTACAGGCAGGGGCGCCAAGTTCGCGCGCAGTATCGAGGCCGACTGGGGTCACAAGGAGGTCGAAGACCTTCTCGCGGGTGTCGATTACGCCGTACGTGTGGGGATAGCCGATCCCGCGCGCCTGGGTATTGGAGGTTGGAGTTACGGCGGGATTCTCACGGACTACACCATCGCGCACGACACCCGGTTCAAGGCTGCCATCGCGGGTGCGGGCAGCGGCAACCAGACCGGCATGTGGGGACTCGACGAATACGCCCTGCAGTACAACGCGGAGCTCGGGCCGCCCTGGAAGAGCACGGCTCGCTACGTGAAGCTGTCGTACCCGTTCTATCACGCCGACCAGATACATACGCCCACCCTGTTCATGGGGGGTGACAAAGATTTCAACGTGCCCATCGCGGGCGGCGAGCAGATGTATCTCGCGCTGCGAACTCTCGGTGTTCCTACTCAGCTGGTGATCTATCCGGGACAGTTTCACCTCTTCACCCGGCCGAGTTTCATGAAGGATCGGGCCGAGCGGTATATCGCCTGGTACGCGAAATACCTGCCCGTGTCGGCTCAATAGTGCTGCGGCTTCCGCTTTTTTCGCTCATCCTGACACATTGCGCTATGGCGCACGCCGCCGTTGATTCGCGGACGATCAACCAGATCGACGCCACGGCGAACGAGTGGTTAGTCAGTACGGGCGCGCCATCCGCCTCCGTCGCGTTGGTACAAAATGGCATAGTTACCTACGCGCATGCTTACGGCAAGGCGCGACTCACACCCGCGACCGCCGCCACAACCTCCACGCGTTATGCCGTCGACTCGGTGTCGAAGGAGTTCACCGCGGCGGCCGTGCTGTTGCTGGTCGAGAAGGGCGGATTGTCGCTCGACGACACGGCGGGAAAATGGTTTCCCGACCTGGGCGATGCGTCCAAAGTGACCGTGCGCCAGTTGCTGACCCACACTGCGGGCCTGCGTGATTTCTGGCCGCAGGATTTTGTGCCCCCGGAAATGCTGCATCCCACCTCGATCGAAGCCATTCTCAATGAGTGGGCCCGCCGGCCGCTCGACTTCGAGCCCGGCACCGACTGGCAATACTCCAATACCGGGTACGTTCTGGCGGCGGCGATTGTAGAGAAGGTCTCCGGGCAGCCGCTGCTGGAGTTCCTGCAAGAACAGATCTTCGCTCCGCTGCACATGGATCACGTTACCGAGGACGACACACATCCGCTGTCGTCGGCGGACGCGGCAGCCTACACGCGTCAAGGGCTGGGACCCGTGCGGGCTGCGCCGAAAGAGGGTGCTGGCTGGCTGTTCGGGGCCTCCGAGTTGGCCATGACACCCGGCGAGCTGGCCTTGTGGGACATCAGCCTGATGAATCGCTCATTGCTGACGGCGAGTTCCTACCAGGAGGAGCTCACCCCCGTCGTACTCAAAAATGGCACGAAGAAGGACTATGGGCTGGGCCTGGATATCGAGACAGCCCAGGGCCGGGCGCGCATCGGGCACGACGGCGCAGGCTCCGGTTTTCTGGCGGCCAATCGGATCTGGCCGGGCGAGAAGTTGGCCATCGTGGTGCTGACCAACAACGACTGGGCGGCCCCCGACGACCTGCTGAATCGCATCGCCTTTGCGGTCCTCAGTCCCAATCCGGCGGAGGCCCGCGCGCGCAACGTGTTTGCGCAGTTTCAGAGTGGTAGCATCGACCGCGCGCTGTTCACGGACGGCGGCAACAGTTTGCTCACTGCCCAGGCCTTGGCCGACATGAAGGCCAGCCTGGGGCCGCTCGGACCGGCGCGCCTGATCGAGCTCGAGCACGAAGGCAAACGGGGTGGCATGATCACGCGCCGTTGGAAGATCCTGTGTCGCTCGAAGCGGCTCGAGGCGCTCGAGCGAGGCTACCCTGACGGCAAGTTGGAAGAGTTTCTCGTAACTGCAACGAACGATTGATATTGGATTCATTCGCCCCCCATCGAGCGGACGAAATGACCCGAGCCACACGTACATCGTGGAAGACTCTGCCAATCCCCGCACAGCGCGTGCCGCTGGAATTCGCAGCGGCCTTCAACAATGCCGAGGCGGAGCTCCTCGTCACGGGACTCATCCCCAAGGGAATGGAGGACAAGTGGTTCGTCTATTTCGAAGGGCCCGCCCACCGGCACGGCTGGCTCCTGTTTCACAGGAGTTGGACCGGGGCCTGCATTTACGGGTTGCAACTGGAGGGCTCGCCCGCGGGAGCGCGAGTCGTCGATTCCTGGGTGAGTCGTGATCCCGCCCAGTACAAAGGCACTGACGTCGACTACGACAGAAAGCTGCTGCGCTTCCTGATCGACGCGTTCCTGCTGCGTCTTCCCGCCGTGTTTCCCATGCCAGCTGGCGTCGAGTCGACGCCGCCCGGCGTTTATCAACACTCAGTCGTGGGGCGTGCCTACCCCGAAAGCCCGCCGCCGGACTCGTCTTTCCTGCCCGCTCAATCCCAGGCGAAGTAAGCGGCGGCCTGGAAGCTTCGCGCCGTCAGCCGCAAGCTGCGGCCTGGGAGGCTCGTGCCCCGCGCCCGTCTCGCCACGCCCCCGCTCCGCACACCGCGCGGGTTTCTGCTGTGGGATCCCAAGTGTCCCAAATCGGACCTTTTGCGCTGCAAAATGGCCACCAGATGGGCAGATTTGGATCCCAATTTGACCCTTTGGGATCCAAAGGGCAGCATCGCCCTCCATGAACACACAGCTCAGCCAAGCCATTGTCCGCATCCGCGAGATGATCCTGCGGGGCGAATTGGGACCGGGACAGCGCGTCGCCGAGGCGCCTCTCGCCGATCTGCTCGGTGTGTCACGTACCCCGGTGCGACAGGCGTTG
>DATBCZ010000558.1:0-3929 GCA_036270175.1 Steroidobacteraceae bacterium
AGAACGTCAGCATCCTGGACATGGTTTCCGATCGAGCCAAGGCGCTGAGCAACGACCTGGGCCCGGGCGACCAGGCGAAGCTGTCGGACTATCTCGATACCGTTCGCGAGATCGAGCGGCGGGTGAACATGGCCAGCTCGCGCGATCTCAAGGGGATCAAAGTACCCGACGCGCCGCTCGGTGAGCTCGAAGACTTCGACAAGCAGGTGCGTCTGATGTTCGACCTGCTGGCGCTGGCCTACCAGGCGGATCTGACTCGCGTCGCTTCGTACGTGATGGTCGCGGAGGGCACCAACCGCACCTACAACCACGTGGGCGTCCCGGATTCCTTCCACCCGGTCAGCCACCACTCCAACGATCGTGAGCGCATTCGTCGTCTCAGCGTCATCCAGCGCTACCACATGGAGCGCTTCGCCGACTTTCTGCAGAAACTGGCCAACACCAAGGAGGGCGACGGCAGCGTCCTCGATCATTCGCTGTTCCTCTATGGCTCGAACATGGGCAACAGCAATCAGCACGATAACTATCCCTTGCCGGCGGTGCTGGTCGGAGGCGCCAATGGCGCGCACGTCGGCGGTAAGAACGTCGTGCTAGCCCCACGCACGCCGCTGGCGAATCTGCACCTGACGATCCTGAACAAGGTCGGGATCAAACAGGATAAGTTCGCCAACAGCACCGGCCTCCTCACCGAGGTCTGAGATGACGACTGTGGAACAGGACGTGACGACCGCCGCCGTGAGAGCTGGTGACCGCAGGAGCTTCCTGCGGGCTTCGTTGAGCGGGCTCGCGGTGTTGGCATCCGTGCCGGTACTCGCCGGCCTCGAAGGTTGCCAACAAGTACCCTCCCGGCAACCGCCCGGGCCGACGACTACGACGACCACGACGACCGCGCGCAAGTCCGCGTTGCCGACCGAAAAGCTCAGTGACCACGTAACCCTCATCACCGGCGCCCCCGGCAACCTGGTCGCGCTGTCATCCAGCGAGGGAATCCTGCTCGTCGATAGTGGCTCCGCCGCATCGGCCCATGCCGTGCGCGCAAGCCTCGGCGGCGCACCCGTGCACACGCTGTTCAATACCCACTACCACGCCGACCAGACCGGCGGAAATGAGCTGTTTGGCAAAGCCGGTGCGGAGATCCATGCCCATCTGATCACCCGTCAATGGCTGGCGACAGACTACTACGTGCCCGCGGAAGACCGTTGGGTGAAGGCGCTTCCTGCGAAGGCCCTCCCTACCGTGACGTTTCGCGAGAAAGGGGAGATGAAGGCGGGCGCGGAAAGTGTCGAATTCGGCTATCTGCTCGAAGCGCACACGCGCGGCGACATTTATGTGTTCTTCCGCGACGCCAACGTACTGGCCGTCGGCGATGTCGCCTCACCCTTGCGCGATCCGGCGCTCGACTGGTACGCGGGCGGCTGGCTCGGCGGCCGGGTAGACGCGATGGATAATCTGCTCGCACTGGCGAATGACGCGACGAAGATCGTTCCCTCCTACGGTCCGGTGATGACGCGCGCGCAACTGAAAGCCGAGCGCGACATGATGGTCCATCTCTACGACCGCACGACCGAGCTGACCGATCACGGGCGCAGCGCAAAGGACATGCTCGAAGCCGGCGTGTTGAACGAGGTGAACCGCAAGTTCGACGACCCGTATCGTTTCCTCTACGACGTCAGCAAGGGCCACTGGGCCCACTACACCAATTTCGGAGGCAACGTTGTTTAAGTTGACCATCCGTGCGGCGCGTTTCGCTGCTGCCCTGTTGTCTCTTGGGGCGGCATTTTCAACCGCTGCATTCGGACAGGAGACACTCTCGGACCTGGTCCGCTCCGGTCAGCGCGAGGCCGTACTGGCTGCAATCACCTCCCCCGACGTCGATGTGAATGCGGCCGATCCCGACGGCTCCACCGCGCTGCTCTGGGCGACGTACAAGGTCGATCATGAGTTGGTGCGCGCGCTGCTGAAAGCCGGCGCCAAGCCGAATGTCACCAACCACTTCGGAGCGACTCCCCTCACCGAAGCGGTGAAACTGGCCGACGTCGATCTCGTCCGCATGCTGCTCGACGCGCGCGCGAATCCCAACTCACCCAACCAGGACAATCAGACCGCGCTCATGCTGGCCGCCAACATCGGCTCGCTGAAGATTGCGGAGCTGCTGATCGGCCGCGGTGCGAACGTCAATGCCGTGGAAAGTTTCCGTGGCCAGACCGCGCTCATGTGGGCGGCAGCGGAGAATCATCCGGAAGTGGTCGACCTGCTGCTTGCCCACCACGCCGATGTCAAAGTGCGCGCCATGTACGACGACTGGCCGCGCCAGATGACCTCGGAGCCGCGGGCGCAGTTTCGTCAGACCGGTGGCCTCACGGCGCTGCTCTATGCCACCCGTTCTGGCTGCTATCGCTGCGCCGTCGCCATCGTCAAGGCGGGTGCAGACGTCAATCAGCCCAATCCGGACGGCATCACTCCCCTGATCAATGCGCTCGACAACCGAAGCTACGACATCGCGATGTTCCTCCTCGACCGGCGCGCGAACCCGGGTGCGTGGGACATGACTGGCCGTACGCCCCTCTATGTCGCGGTGGACATGAACTCTTACAGCGGCGGGAATGGCGCCGGCAGCGGCAACTTCCAGGGCTTTGGAGAGGGCCCGCCGCCGCCTCGCCCCCCCAACAAGGCCAAGGCGATGGACCTCGTAAACCGTCTGCTGGCCATGGGCGTCGATGCCAATCATGAGCTCACGCGCATGCGGCCGAATGGCAACGGCAGGGGGCGCTTCGCCGACTACATGATGCGCGGTGGCACGGGGCCGCTGATGCTTGCGGCGATGATGTATGACGATGAAGCGATCAAGGCTCTGCTGGCGCACGGCGCTGATGTGGATGCACCCAATGTGTTCCAGATTACGCCGTTGATGGCCGCGGCAGGTATGAGTGGGTCGAGTCGCGGTGGTGTCGGCAGCGCCATTATCGGCGGCGCCGGCCACCAACAAGTTGATGTTCAGGCCCGCGCGATCAAGACCATTGACCTCCTGCTCGACGCCGGAGCGAAAATCAACACCCCCGTCACCGACAGCCATACCCACACAGCCAAACTCGTCGCCTACGTCCAGGGCCGTGATCACGAGGGGCAGACGGCACTCTTCGCCGCCGCCGAGTCGGGAGCGGATAAGGTCGTCAAACATCTGATCGATCGCGGCGCAGACCCAACAGTGCACGATGCTGCCGGCAAGTTTGCCCTCGACTACGCCCGCCATCCCCCTCCGCCCGGACCCGGTGCACCAGCGACAGTCAGCCCGGCAGCGGCTGCGGAGCGCGAGGCAACCGTGGCGCTTCTCACAGCGCTAACACCAAAGTCCGTGGTCAGCGCAGACACGGCTTCGACCAAGTAAGCGAAAGGGGCGTCAGCTATGCGCTGACGCCCCGTCTCTTGCGCGGTCCTCAGGCTTAGAACTTGTACGCTATGCGCGCGTAATAGAAGCCGCCGTCAATGCCGAAGGGCGAGAACTGGGCATACTTCGCCACGGCTGAGTTGTCGTAGTTTGCCGCATCGACGCCGACGATCGCCGCGTTGATCTGGTTCGGATAGCGGTTGAAGAGATTGTTGGCGCCGATGGCCAGCGTCAGTTTGTCCTTCAGGTTGACACCCAGCTCCAGGTTCGTGATCCCTACGGTGCCGATGCGATCCTCGTAGTAGTACAGCCCGCCACTGTACGAAGCACAGGGTGTAGCGAGTGGTGCGTTGGATGTATTGCTATCCGGGTTGTCGCAGGACGAGCTCTTGCCGTAGATGATCTCATGCAGGTCGAGGTAGTACTCGCTCAGCGAGTAGTGCGCACCGAAGTTCAGCACAATTCGGGGCGACTGATTGGTGAGCGCGGTGACCGCCTGCGCGTCGAACAGCGGCTGGCTGCCCATCTCGGGAGTGCCGGAGAG
>DATBCZ010000559.1:0-2210 GCA_036270175.1 Steroidobacteraceae bacterium
AGCGGGACGCGTTGGTTCCGCAGCAGTTCCGCGCGGCGCCGGAAGAAATTCCGCTCGAGCACACGATCCTGGAAACATTGGCCAACCGCGGTTACCAGGAGGCGATTACATACGCTTTTGTAGACCCGGCGCTGCAGACGAAGCTCTTCCCTGATCGGCAAGGACTGGCGCTGTCGAATCCGATCGCCAGCGATATGTCGGTGATGCGGGTGTCGTTGTGGCCCGGCCTGTTGCGGGCGGCCCTCGAAAACCAACGGCGCCAACAGGACCGCATTCGACTGTTCGAACACGGCGCAAGATTTGTAGTGACGGCTGGCGCGACGCTCGAAGTTGACACGCTCGCGGGCGTTGCTTGCGGGGCGCGCTTGCCAGAGCAGTGGGGCGTGCCGCGGGACATGCGCGGGCCTGCAGACTTTTATGACGTGAAGGGCGACTTGGAGGCGCTGTTGATCGCAACAGGCGCTGAGAAGTCCTTCGTCTTCGAACCCGCCGCGCTGTCGTGTCTGCACCCGGGTCGGGCGGCGCGGATTCTGCGCGATGGCCGGGAAGTGGGGTTCATCGGCGAACTGCATCCCTCCCTGGTGCGGGAACTCGATTTTACATATTCACCCGTGTTGTTTGAGCTCGATCTGGGCGGAACCGCGTCGGGTTCCGCTGTGCAGACCTCGGCGCAGGCGCAACAGAGTGGGGCGCAGGGCGACTTTGCCGAGGCATTGGCAGTCCAGAAACCGCAACACAGTGAGATCTCGCGGTTCCCACAGGTCCGACGCGACATCGCGGTGGTAGTGGATGAATCGGTGGCTTTAAGTGCCTTGGCTGACCGTGTACTCTCCAGTGCGTCGACCCTTCTGCATAGCCTGCGTGTCTTCGACGTCTACCGGGGGACGGGCATAGAAACAGGGAGAAAAAGCATCGCTTTGGGGTTGATTTTTCAGGACATTTCTCGCACTCTTACCGACGACGACGTGGACCGCCTCATGGCCTCCATCGTCACGGATTTGCGCGAGAGCTTGAACGCAAAAATACGAGAATAACGAGATGGCCCTGACTAAGGCGGAGATGGCGGAAGCGCTGTTCAACCAGCTCGGCCTCAACAAGCGCGAAGCCCGGGAGCTCGTGGATCTCTTCTTCGAGGAGGTTCGCGCGGCCCTCTCCAACGGTGAGCAGGTGAAGCTGTCCGGCTTCGGCAATTTCGATTTGCGCGACAAGAACCAGCGTCCTGGACGTAATCCCAAGACCGGAGAGGAAATTCCCATCAGCGCGCGGCGCGTGGTGACATTCCGTCCTGGACAAAAACTGAAGGCGCGGGTCGAAGCCTATGTTGGAGCCAAAGAATAACGCCGAGCTGCCGGCGATCCCCGGCAAGCGCTATTTCACCATCGGCGAGGTGAGCGAGCTCTGCGGCGTGAAGCCGCACGTGCTGCGCTATTGGGAGCAGGAATTCCCGCAGTTGAAGCCCGTCAAACGACGCGGCAACCGGCGCTATTACCAGCGCCAGGACGTGATCGTCATCCGCCAGATCCGCAGCCTGCTCTACGACCAGGGCTTCACGATCGGTGGCGCGCGCAACAAACTCGGCGGCGAGGAAGCGCGCACGGACACGACCCAGAGCCAGCAGATCGTGCGGCAGGTGCGGGCTGAGCTCGAGGAGCTCATGAAAGTACTGCGGCGCTGAAGGCGCTGGCGAGCCCCGCCCGGAGGTCACGGGGTGGTGGCAGAAGGTAGCGCTGCAGCCGGCCAAAAACCGGGTATCATTGGCGCCCCGCGTGGGTCTCTTCGCCCACGCATTGTCGATTGAAGAAGTTACGGCGGGACGTGGCGCAGCCTGGTAGCGCACTTGCATGGGGTGCAAGGGGTCCCGAGTTCAAATCTCGGCGTCCCGACCAACTTCTTAGCCACTCGGCGCAGATTCCCTTATCCCGCATCTATCCCACCTGCCCGAGCGGTTGGGAGACAGAGTCCCCTCACAAGTGATGCAGCAGGTCAACCTGCACGGATGGGCGTTCTGGCGGGACGGTTCCGCGTGTCAACAGAGCGATTCGCATCGCTCGGCCGGCTCGGCCCGGGTCGTGCCACGAGCGGACTCTTGCGCCTTGGCAATCTAAGCCAATAACAATTACAACGGGGGCGGCGCTGGCTGCTTCGGCTTCGGGCCGAAAGCCCGCGCCGTATCTCGCTGAGTGCGGCTCACTTTGGATAGAGCGAGTTGG
>DATBCZ010000560.1:0-7760 GCA_036270175.1 Steroidobacteraceae bacterium
CCATGATTCAATCCAGGTGTCAACAATTTACCTCGAGGAGACGATGATGAAGCTGATGCGAAATACACTGGCCGCGGTGGCCCTCGTTGCCGTGCAGGCGCTGCTGCTGTCCACCCCCGCGGCGGCGGCCGACGATGCGTGCAAACTGGAGATCACCGGCAACGACCAGATGCAGTACGACAAGAAGGAGCTGGCTGTTCCCGCGACCTGTAAGCAGGTCAGCCTCACAATCCACCACGGTGGACAGCTGCCCGCGGCCGCGATGGGCCACAACTGGGTGTTGGTCAGCACCCCGGATCTGACGGCGGTCGCTAATGCCGGCATGGGCGCGGGCCTCCCGGCCAACTACGTCGGCGCGGATGACAAGCGCATCCTGGCGCACACGAAGGTCGTTGGCGGGGGTCAGTCGGACACGATTACGTTCTCGACCGCCAGCCTCAAGGCCGGTGGCGACTACTCGTACCTGTGCACCTTCCCCGGTCACAACGTGCTGATGCGCGGCAAGTTCAAGTTCGGCTGATTGCCGCAGGAAACTTGCGACAGTGGACCAACGCCTCGCCGACCTGTTGACGCTGCTCGAGCTCGAGCAGTTGGAAGTCAATCTGTTCCGCGGCGAGAGCCGCGACATCGGCAGCCCGCAGGTTTTCGGCGGGCAGGTGCTCGGGCAGGCCCTCTCCGCCGCTTCGGCGACGGTGGAGGGTCGCGTCGTCCACTCGCTGCACGCCTACTTCCTGCGACGGGGCGATTTCAACGCCCCGATCGTCTACCAGGTCGATCGCAGCCTGGATGGCCAGAGTTTCGCGAACCGCCGGGTCGTCGCGATTCAACACGGCCAGCAGATATTCAACATGACCGCCTCCTTCCAGGTGCCGGAGGAGGGCTTCGAGCACCAGGTGGCCATGCCGCGGGTGCCACGGCCGGAGGAGTTGGTCGATACCAGCGTGCCGCCGTTCGAATTCCTGGAGCGTCTGCCCGAGCGCATGCGGCGGTTCTTCGAGCAGCCGCGGCCGTTCGAATTCCGCTCGGTGCAGCCGATCGACTACATCAGTCCCCGGCGGGCCGAGCCGGCCCGGCAGGTCTGGTTCCGCGCGGTCGGCCGCTTGCCGGATGACGAGAAGCTGCATCGCTGCCTGTTGGCCTATGTGTCGGATTATTTTCTGCTCGATACCGCGACGCTGCCGCACGGCGGCTCCTTCCCGCACAGTTCCCTGATCATGGCCAGCATCGATCACGCGATGTGGTTCCATCGCCCGCTGCGGGTCGACGAATGGCTGTTGTATGCGGTGGAGAGCCCAAGTGCTTCGGGTGCGCGCGGCTTTGCGCGCGCGGGCCTGTTCGCGCTCGATGGCCGCCTGGTCGCGAGCACCGCGCAGGAAGGGCTCGTCCGCATCAAGAAAGCCCAGGCTCCATAGAAGGATGGCCCTCCTTGCCATAGCGTTTGCTTTGGCGGCGGGAACGACAGCCGGCGCGGACGTCGACGCACTCCAACAACTCTGGTCCGGAACACGCGACACCAGTGAGCAGGTCGTTGTCAGCAATGACAATGGAATCAACTCCTGGCCCGAGAGCAGCGAGCGGCGGGTGCGCGCCGTGGTCGAGCCGGTGGCGGTGCCATGGCTCGGCGCCCACGTGCTGTACTTCGAGGAATTTCTCCACGACGATCCGGACAATCCGCGCCGGCAGCTGTTGGTGAAGCTGGAGCCGGCCGAGCCGCCCGCGCGCGGCGTACGCGCCCGCCTGTTCACGTTTATCAGACCGCGCGCCTGGATTCATCTGAATCTGCGGCCGAGCCGGCTCGCCAGTCTCATGAGCGACGATATTGCGACGACCTCCACGTGCGATCTCATGTTCACGCGCGAAGGCGACCAGTTTCGCGGCAGCACCATCGGTCACCGGTGTCTGGACATACGCGCGCCGACGGGCCGCTATGTCGAGTATCAGCTGCTCATTGGCCAGGATCTCTACTGGTACCGCCGCCGGGTGCTGCGCAAGACCGACGGCGAGGTGCAGGAGGAGGTCATCGGCTTCAACTGGTTCGAACTCAATACGACACAGCTCTACACGTGCCGGATCGATTGGACCTCGAGCGGACGGCCGCAGGATCTGCGGCCCCTGTTGCGTCTCGATGTGCAGGACCAGGGCGGCCGCGGGCGGTTTGTGACCCCGGACGGGCGCAAGCTCGAGATCACGTTACACAGTGATGACTGGCCCTTTGCCGTCGAGCGCGATGCACTGATTCTGGTGGTGCGGGACCAGGGCGCGGACATACCGATCGCGACGGCCTGGTCCTCCATCGACGCGGAGGAAATCTCTCTAACGCTCAGCTGGCTGCGGATCCGCTGCGGGCCCGCCGCGCCCGATCCGGAAGAGCTGCGCGTCAGTGCGACGCCTTCTGCACCAAAGCGTCGATATCCTGCAGCAGCACCGGGTTGAACCGCTCCGGCACCTCCATCATCAGGAAGTGGCCGGTGTGATCGAGTACCTCGGCCTTGAACCCCGGGAGGTACTTACGGATGCGTACCTCGTCGGTGGGACCGAGGTCGGAGTTGATTGCCAGCACCGGTACATGGATGTCGGGCAGGAGTGTTGCAAAATCCATGGCGAGCAAGGACTGCATGGAAGCGATGCCGATCTGCGGCGGCTCGCGGGACATGTCGTAAGCGACCTTCTGCACGAAGGCCGGGTTCGCGCCCTTCGCGAACATCGCATTGATCACATAGTCGCGCGTCGCCTCGATGAAGTGGTCACGGAACGGCGCGAGCTGACGGTTGATTTCCTGCGGGCGCATGGGCGGCAGTCCGATTGACTTGAGTGAATCGACCGCGACGATGCCGATGACGCGATCACCAATGCGGCGCGCAGCTTCCAGCGCCACATCGGCGCCCATCGAGTGGCCGACGAGTACGATCTGACGATTCTTCAACTGTCGCACCACTGTTGCGACATCCTCGCCGTAGTTACCCATCGACCAGTCGGTGCGATTTCTCTCGGAGGCACCGTGCCCGGCGAGGTTCACGGCCACTACCGTGTACTTGGGTTTCAGGGCCTCGATCTGGGCGCTCCAGTAGTTGGCATTGCCCGCCCAGCCGTGGATGAGGACGATGGCGGGCTCGCCAGTTCCCCAGACGCGGTAGTCGATGTGGACGCTGTCGGGAGTCAGGGCGAGTTGCGGCAGTCCATCGACGTGCGCGGGTTCACCCAGGGATAACGTGGTTTTGTCGGCGGTTGGCGACGGAGCCGTCGCCTTGTTGCATGCCGTTACGCTCAGTGCGGCGAGCAACGCGCAGATCGCAATCCGACAGTAACTCATGAGGCGGGCTTACCCTTGCAGCGGTTTGGGGCGCATGATAACCGCAACGGTTTTGGCCTAGCGCAGGACTTTGCCCGGATTGAGAACACCGTTCGGGTCCAGCGCTTTTTTAACGGCACGCATGAGATCGATCTCCACCGGCGCGGCGTAGTGCTCGAGTTCCCCTACTTTCAGCCTGCCGATGCCATGCTCGGCGCTGAAGCTGCCGCCGAATTCGCTCACCAGGTCGTGGAGGGCGCGTTTGATCGCGGGCTCGCGCGCCAGAAAGATGTTGCGATCGGAGCCCGGCGCCTGGTTGAGATTGAAATGGAGGTTGCCATCGCCGACGTGGCCGTAGATCACGAGCCTGCCATCCGGAACGTTATCGTCCACCCAGCGTGAGGCGCGCTCCACGAAGTCGGGGAGCGCCGTGATGGTGACCGAAATGTCGTGCTTCAGACTCGAGCCGTCGAGCCGTTGAGCCTCGGGTATCGTTTCGCGCAGCTTCCACAGTGCCGCGCGCTCACGCTCGCTGCGTGCCAGGGCGGCGTCGAGTACGAGACCGTCCTCCAACGCCGCTCCGAGTGCCTCCTCCATGATCGTATCCAAAGGATCCGCGGCGCGTGCGGAAGTGAGCTCGCAGAGTACGTACCACGAGTAAGGTTGGTGTAGGGGATCGATCACACCCGGAATGTGTTGCGTCGTGAGCTCGACCCCGATACGGGGTATGAGCTCGAACGAGCTGATGCGGTCGCCGCTCGCTTCCCGCAGACGAGCGAGAAGATCTACTGCTGCGCGTACTTTCGGTACCGCCGCGAACGCGGTCGCGGATGAGCGTATTTTGGGAAATAGCTTCACACTCGCGGCGGTGATGATGCCCAGCGTGCCCTCCGCGCCGAGGAACAGCGACTTGATGTCATAGCCGGTGTTGTCCTTGCGGAGTGCGCTCAGGGAAGACAGCACGCGACCATCAGCGAGCACCACTTCGAGTCCCAACACGAGCTCGCGCATCATTCCATAACGAAGTACGCTCAGGCCGCCGGCGTTGGTCGACAGGTTCCCGCCGATCTGACAGGTGCCCTCGGAGCCGAGACTGAGAGGAAAGAAGCGCTCGGCCTCCTCGGCCGCACGTTGCACGTCTGCGAGGATGCAACCCGCTTCGGCAACGAGCGAATAGTTGAGGGCGTCGACGCCGCGGATGCGGTTCATTCTCCGCATCGAGACCACAACCTGGTTTCCGGACTCGTCGGGCGTGGCGCCACCACAGTAGCCGGTGTTGCCTCCGTGGGGGACCACGCCGATCCGGTTCTCGTTGCAGAACCGCAGGAGGCGCGAGATCTCCTCGACCGAGCGCGGCACGAGCACCGCCAGGGCGCGCCCTTGGTAGAGTTTGCGGTGATCGGTCAGGTAGGGAGCGATGTCGGCGGCATCGGTCAGAATGCCGTCGGGGCCGATTATATCGACGAGTGTTTGTCTATCGAGCGTCGTCATCCGACATGCCGGGCGCCGATCGGCGGCCCCATGTCGGGATCAACGCTCGTCTTCTGCTTCATCCTCGTCGTCATCGAAATCGTCATCATCCTCATCGTCGTCTTCGTCATCCTCGTCGAAGTCTTCGTCGTCCTCGTCTTCCTCCTCATCCTCCTCGGGCTCCGACCAGCCCTCGGGCTCGTCCGTGTGCTCGAGATCCATTTCGTGCCACGCTTCGATGTCGATTTCCTCGATGTCGCCATCGAGATATTCAATCTCGACCAGCTCCGAGTCCTCGTCGACGGACAGCACGCGGAACGACTCTTCTTCTTCCAGGTTCTCGTACCATTGGCCCGGAACCGGCTCGTAATCTCTGCTCACCGCTCGCTTCCTCGAAGTCATCAAATTTTTGGCGGCGGTAAGTTTAGGGGCTGCGGTCGGCTGGGGCAACGAGTGTGTCGGGGTGGTGGGCGCGCGGCAGACGCGCTCCGCCCTGCGGCCGCGCTTCGGTTTCCCCCCAATCTTCAGGGGTCCATCACGCCTGTGCGCGGGTAGTTTGCATATTCGTCGCCACGTTCCGGGGCAGTACCAGGCCCGATTGAGTATAGTTTTCGCACCATGAACGCCCAAGTTCCCGAAAGCGCCTCACCCCTGCAGCAGGCCCGGCGCATTGTCGTGAAAGTCGGTTCCGCGCTCCTCGTCGATGCCGAGACGGGGCGGATCAACCGTGCCTGGCTCGAGACTTTGATCGAGGACCTCCTGCGCCTGCGCAAGCGGAATCAGCAGGTCATCCTGGTGTCCTCGGGTGCCATCGCTCTCGGGCGCCGGGAGCTGAAGTTGGCGAAGGGGCCGCTGCGACTGGAAGAGAGCCAGGCCGCCGCCGCTGTCGGGCAGATTCGCCTGGCACACGCCTACAAGGAGTTGCTGGAAAGTCGCGAAGTGACGGTGGCACAGGTGTTGCTTACTCTCGAGGACAGTGAGCGGCGGCGGCGTTACCTCAACGCGCGCGCCACGCTCGAGTCCCTTCTCGCCCTCGGCGCGCTTCCGGTCATTAATGAGAACGATACGGTGGCCACCGCGGAGATCCGCTACGGCGACAACGATCGTCTTGCCGCCCGGGTTGCGCAGATGGCGGGAGCGGATTGTCTAATCCTGCTGTCCGACGTCGAGGGATTGTTCACGGCCGATCCGAACAAGGATCCCAACGCGCAATTCATCCGCGAAGTGCGGCAGATTACTCCCGAGATCGAATCCATGGCCGGGCGTTCCGCTTCGGATGTCGGCTCGGGCGGTATGACGACAAAAATTCTTGCCGCAAAAATCGCGATTTCGGCCGGCTGCCACATGTGCATTGCCTCAGGGCACCAGGCGCATCCTGTTGGCCGGATCGAGGCTGGGGCTCGCTGCACGTGGTTTGTGCCGACTGCCTCTCCGGTTGCCGCCCGAAAACAGTGGATCGCGGGAACACTACGCCCGGCCGGTTCGGTCTCGATTGACGCTGGCGCTCTGCGCGCACTTCTCGAGGGCAAAAGTCTCCTGCCCGCGGGCGTCGTCGAGACACGTGGACGATTCGAGCGGGGCGATACCGTGAGCATCCTGCGAGCCGATGGTACCGAGATCGCCCGTGGGATCATCGCCTATTCGGATCTGGATGCGGTCAAGATCATGGGGCGGAAGTCGTCGGAGATCGAAGGTATTCTCGGTTTCAGGGGACGCCACGAAATGATCCACCGGGACAATCTCGTGCTGGTCCGTCACGACGCGCCACCCGTGCACGAATCCGAGCAAGCCACACAATGAACGCTCACCTGGACTCCAAGATCGGCGAGCTCATGGAGGGCCTTGGCAAGGCCGCGGTGGAGGCGGCTGGGGTGTTGGCTCTGGCCAACACCGAGAGGAAAAACACCGCACTTTCCGTGGCGGCGGCGGCCGTTCGTGCGCGGCGAGGCGAGATTCTCGCCGCCAATGAGCGCGACCTGTCGGCTGCGCGCGCGGCGAAGTTGAGTGGTGCGCTTCTCGATAGGTTGCAGCTCGATGAGAAGCGCGTGGAGGGTATTGCACGCAGCATCGAGGAAGTCGTTGCCCTTCCCGATCCGATCGGAACCACCGTGGCGGACTGGGATCGACCCAATGGGCTGCGCATTCAGCGGGTCCGTGTGCCGCTGGGCGTGATCGGCATCATCTACGAAAGCCGTCCCAACGTGACCGCCGATGCGGGCGCGCTGTGCCTGAAATCCGGCAATGCCGTGATTCTGCGCGGCGGGTCGGAGAGCCGCTATTCGAGCGGCGCGATCCATGCCTGCCTGGTTGAGGGGTTGCGGGCGGTTGGGTTACCCGAAGCCTGTATTCAACTCGTACCCACCACCGATCGGGCCGCTGTTGGCTACATGTTGGCGGGCATGGCTGATTATATCGACGTGATCGTGCCGCGCGGGGGCAAAAGCCTGGTCGCGCGGGTCCAGCAGGAGGCCCGGGTGCCGGTTATCGGCCACCTGGAGGGAAATTGCCACGTCTACGTCGATCGCGACGCCGACGTCCGTATGGCGCGCGCCATCGCGTTGAACGCGAAGATGCGGCGTACTGGTGTTTGCGGAGCCGCTGAGACGTTGCTGGTCGATCGAGCCTGCGTTGATACGCACCTCGCGCCGCTCATCGAGGATCTGCTCGCTGCCGGATGCGAGGTTCGTGGCGACGCCACGGTGCAGAAGGTCGATTCACGGGTGCGTCCGGCGACCGAGGACGACTGGTACACCGAGTACCTCGATTCGATCATCGCGGCGCGTGTGGTTGAGGGTGTGGAGGCGGCCATCGCGCATATCGCCAAGTATGGCTCGGCTCACACCGAGTCTATCGTGACGGAAAACGATGCCACCGCCGAGCGGTTTCTCACGCAAGTCGATAGCGCGATAGTGCTCCATAACGCGTCGACACAGTTTGCCGACGGCGGCGAGTTTGGGATGGGGGCGGAGATCGGGATTTCCACCGATCGGTTCCACGCCCG
>DATBCZ010000561.1:0-8843 GCA_036270175.1 Steroidobacteraceae bacterium
GATCCCGCCGCACCATCTACCGCTTGAGACAAGACAATACCACGCGAGTTCTGCCGCCGCCGCTCCAGCGCCGAATACACTCCAACCGCCACCACGTTCGGAATCCAGGACGTGTACGCGAGCCACACCGACATCGCGGAATAACTGGCGTAACCCAACATGAACCCGATGGGGATCTGCAGGCGCAACGTCACCGCGCTGAAAGTCATGGCATAGCTCAGGCGCATGAACAATCGATGCAGCTCGAACTCACACCGCACGGCCGCCCACCAGCCCCCCAGCGTGGCGCCAATCCACAGCACCGCCAGAATACCGAAGCCCAGCCCTGCAATGGGGCCGCCCGAAGCATGCGGCGCCGTCGCCAGCGCTCCGATTCCCGCGATGACACAACTCGCCACATAGATTCGACCCACATAGCGATGGACCTTCGGGTGCCTGGCGCGCAAGCCCGGTAAGAACTGCAGCCCGCCCAACAGAAGGGCCAGGGGTGCCACCAGCATGTGCGTCAACGCTCGCACCGGGACGTGGGTGATCACGTCCCGAATTCCCTGGTCAATGAGCCCCCAATGGCCAAAAGGCGCACCGGCAAAGCGCAGTGAATAGACAGCCACCATCATGGACGAGACCACCATGAACCCCATGCCCCATTTTGGGAGTCGCTTTTGCATGTTGAGCCATCCGCGCTATAATCTGAACACTGTAAAGATAAAATAGGATATAATTTGAACAGTGTCAAGATTAATTCGCGCACTCGTAAGCCGAAGCGGACGGCCTATCACCATGGTGACTTGCGTCAGCAGTTGCTCACGGTTGCCGAGCAGATCATTCTGGAGCGGGGAGTCGATGGGTTTACGCTGCGGGAAGCGGCGCGCAGGGCTGGCGTCTCACCCGCGGCCCCCGCACACCACTTCAAAGATGCCAAAGGGCTGCTCACCGAAGTGGCCCTGCTCGGATTTCGCGAATTCGGGGCCGAGCTCGAGGCCGCAGACAAAGCGGGCGGGGCCGACCCGGCGCGACGACTGCGCCTGCAGGCGATCGCGTACGTGAACTTCGCGCTCAAACATCCCGCGCGCTTCCAACTCATGTTTCGCGACGACAAGCACGACGACGCCAACGAAGAGTTCAAGAGTGTCGCGGCGCATTCTTACAGAGTCCTCGAAGGCGCCATTCGCGCGGCGTCGAATGTTCCGCCGGACGGAGAGCTGACACCCAAGAGTTACGGGTTGCTTCTGGCCGCGTGGTCGATGGTGCACGGATTTTCCCATCTCGCGCTGGGCCGGGGACTACGGGGGCCGGGGCAGGCGCCTTTCACGAAAGACGCGATGCTGAATTCGCTCCTGCCGCTGATGCTCGAGCACCTCCCGACTTCAAAATGACCGCTTCGATCCCCTATGCTCCCGGCAGTTCGGCCTACTAATATAGGCCAATGTGCTATTCGGCCCTGGTTCGGCAAAACCTCGCCTGGCTGGCCCGGCGTTACGGCGCCGAGGTCGCCTGGGAACTGTTCGAGGAACTGTTCCGCCGGCGCATCGACGACACCGGCATCCAGTTCGCCCGCTCGCTCGACGTGCACGTCTTGCAGATGGCGGCGGAGCAGGCTCGACCCAGCCAGGCCTATATCGAGCAATACCGCACGAACCAGGCGCGCGCGTGGGAACAGGAGTTGTTCAAACAGCGCAAACGCCTGGCGGACGCCCGGCGCAAGCTCCAGCTCAAGGAAACCAAAGCGGCGCGCAACGATGAGCGCATCGCCACGGCCAAGATCGCCGCGCTGACCGATAAGCTCACCACCCTGCGCAGCGAGCACATCAGTGGCGACGACTCGCGGATCTTCCCCAAAAAATACTATGCGCCGGTTGTCACGAACGATGGCGACCGCTTGCTCATCCGTCCCATGCGTTACCAGTGTCGCTTACCCGGCAAGCCTTCGGACTATGACGCGCGTTATGACGGGACCTACAACGCGCGACGCGACAACCTGAACGGCTTCTGGTCGCCCCTCTATCGCCATAACCACGGCGTCATGGTGATCGACAGCTTCTTCGAGAACGTGCCCCGTCATCTCTACGAGAAGCGCGCGCTCGCCCCGGGCGAGCCGGAATCCAACCTGGTGCTGCACTTCAATCCCAACTCCGGCGTGCCCATGACCATCGCCTGCCTATGGTCTCATTGGACCCACCCCGGCGAGCCGTCACTCTATTCATTCGCAGCGATCACCGACACGCCGCCGCCCGAGGTCCTGGCGACGGGCCACACCCGCTGCGTCGTGTCCCTGAAAGATGAAAACGTCCGGGAATGGCTTTCGCCGGCAGACACGTCCCCCGCGCGGCTGGAGGAAATCCTCTCGGATCGCATGACACCGATCTATGAGCATCGCATTGCAGCGTAGCTACGCGCCCTAACAGAACATCCCGGCTCCCCGCGGCCGATTCCGCTTCAGGGGCAATTCAGAATCCTTTCAGCCGGGATTCAAGACTCGGACCCACCCGATCGGTGATGTTGGGGTGTCACTCACAACAAACGAACGGATGGGAGCTCAACATGAACAGACTCACCCCACTTGCCGCCCTCGTTACCTTTGCGACCGCCGTCGCGCCGCTGGCACTGGCCGACAGTGGTCATGATCACGACCCTGCACATTCACCGTTTAGAGCGGATTCGCCCTTGGTCGCCGAGGTCCATGCCGCCACCGCACGCTTCAGAGATATCAATGTCGCCCTGGGCGAGGGCTGGGTGCAAGGCACTCCCTGTGTCAGCGGTCCGGACTTTGGCGCGATGGGCGTGCACTTTGTGCAGCCCGCCCGCATTGCCGCGGCCCTCCTCGATCCAAAACAACCCGAGGCACTGATCTACGAGCCGCTGGAGGATGGAACCTTCCGCCTCGTTGGCGTCGAATTCATCATCCTGGCCAACGTCTGGCAGACCAACAACCCGACCGCCGGGCCGCCGGCACTGGCAGGGAACCTGCTCAACTTCGTCGGCGAGCCCAATCGCTTTGGTCTGCCGGCGTTTTACGAAATGCATGTCTGGGCGTTCCAGGAAAACCCGAACGGGAGTTTCGCCGACTGGAATTCCCGGGTGGTTTGCGACAAACAGCCCCTGAAGTGAGCTTCGAGCCCCTGGCATGACGTGCGGGCGCCCGCCTTGATACTCCGGCGGGAGGGCGCCCGCTGCCGGTTTCCCGTGCCGCCGTGCGCCGTGTACACTTCGCTATGGCGCTCGACGACTCTACTCACCGCACGATGCGTCAGCTCTTTGACCGCCAGCATGCGGCGTCTCGTAATAGCCCTATGCCGGACGCGGCCGCGCGCCGCCTCTCGCTGACGATCCTTCACGATCTGGTTCGCCAAAACGCAAATGCCTTTGCGCAAGCGATTGCCGGCGACTTTGGCGGGCGCGCACAGCGTGAGACCGAGATCCTCGAGGCGATACCCACCCTGAACGCGATCCGACACGCGCGCAGGTGGGTGAAGCATTGGATGGAACCCGAGCGTCGTGCGGTCGATTGGTTGTTTCAGCCGGCCCGCGCATGGGTACGATACGAGCCGCTCGGCGTCGTAGGGATACTGTCCCCGTGGAACTTCCCGTTGCTGTTGTCGGTCGTTCCCCTGGCAAACGCGTTGTCGGCGGGAAACCGGGCGATGCTCAAACCCTCCGAATTGACTCCCGCTTTCTCGGCGCTGCTGGCCGGACTCGTCGCGCAGCGATTTGACCCGCAGCAGGTGACCGTAATTTCCGGAGGCGTTGAGGTGGCCCGCGAGTTCTCCAGCCTGCCATTCGATCACCTGTTGTTCACCGGCTCCACGTCGGTTGGGCGTGAGGTGATGCGCGCGGCTGCGGAGAACCTGACACCCGTTACGCTCGAACTCGGTGGCAAGTCGCCGGCGATCGTCGCTGCGGACTTTCCGGTGCGGCGGGCGGCGCGTTCGATTGCGTTCGGTAAATGGCTCAACGCGGGTCAGACTTGCGTCGCCCCCGATTATGTCCTCGTTCCCGCCGATCGCACTGTTGCCTTCGCGGACGCTGTCATGGAAGAGGCGCGTCGCGCCTACCCCTCGATAACCAGCGATGAGTACACAAACGTCATTACAGAGCGCCATGAGACCCGGCTGAACGCGGCGATCGAAGCAGCGGCAGCAGCGGGCGCCACTGTTATTCGCCATGGTGGCCACCACGACGGAACCCGCAAAATAGCGCCAACAGTCGTTCTGGGTGCGCCGGCCGGTAGTCTGTTGCTGCGGGAGGAAATCTTCGGCCCGGTGCTACCTGTCGTGCCTTACGAGCGGCTCGAGGACGCCATTGCGTTCGTCAATGCACGAGACCGGCCACTCGCGCTCTATTGCTTCACTAACGACAAACGTGTCAGAACGCAGGTGCTCGACGGTGCCACCTCGGGTGGCGTCACGTTGAACGGCACGCTGCTTCATGCGGGACACGATGGTCTTCCGTTCGGTGGCATCGGAGCCAGTGGCATGGGCGCCTACCACGGCCGCGACGGATTCCGTCGCTTCAGCCATGTCCGCGCTGTGCACGCAATCGGCGTAATAAACCCACTCGAGTGGCTGGGGCCTCCCTGGGGCCGGTTAGCCGCTCGTGCCACGCGTTTTCTGCTACGGCGCCACTGAACTTTGGTATAGCATTTCCGCCCCCCAGCGCCCTGCTGCGGCGCGAAGACTACTGAAGAGGATGCCGTGGAGCCGATCATTAACGATATGGTGCAGCGTTTTGAGCGCGGTGGGCTCACACGCCGTGAGTTGATTCAAGGTCTGTCAATGCTGGTGGCCGCGAGTCAGGCGCAGGGTGCCCTTGCTGCCGAAGCGAGCCCGCCCGCGGACATTACCGCCACCGGCATCGATCATGTCTCGGTGCTCGTCAGCGATCTCGAAAAGTCTGCGACTTTCTACAAGACCCTGTTCGGCCTGTCGGTGTTGAGTGAGGACAAGGAGCACGGCATCCTGAGACTGGGTCGCAAGCGTGTGATGGTTTCCATCCGCCAGGAAAAGCCCTACGGAACCGTCGACCATTTCGGCGTCGGTGTCGAGAATTTCAACAAGGCCGCCCTGACCCAGAATCTGACTCAGCGCGGGCTGAAGCCGGATGAGAACTGGCAGTACGGCTTCTACGTGAAAGACCCGGACGGCGTAAACGTTCAACTGCTGTGACCTCGGCATTCGTCCTCTCGGTGCTGCTGGCCGCGGCGATTTATTTTGCCTGCGAGTATTTCGTCAATGGCGTCGAATGGGTCGGCCACCGGTTCAACCTGGGCGCGACGGCCACGGGCACGGTGCTGGCGGCATTTGGCACTGCGCTGCCCGAATCCGCGGTGACTTTCGTGGCCGTGGTGTTTGGAAAAGATGCCGCGCAAAAAGACATTGGCGTGGGCTCGGCACTCGGCGGCCCGTTGGTCCTGGCCACGATCGCGTATCCGATCGTGGGGCTTGCGCTGCTCCTCGAGCGCAAACGGTTGGGAAGACCGGACGCCTGTGTCGAGGTCAATAACCGCAGACTGAGTCACGATCAGGCCTGGTTTCTCTCGATCTTCGTCGTGAAGGTGGGCGTGGGCCTGGTGGCATTTGCCTTCAAGCCCGTGCTCGGGGTGATTTTCCTCACGGCCTACGTCGCTTACCTGTGGCGTGAAATGCGTAACGACGAGCCGGTCTCCGCAGAGGGCGAGTTGGAGCCGTTGAAAATACGGCCGCGTGATTCCGCGCCGTCGCTCGCGTGGGCGTCCGCGCAGACGCTGGCTGCGTTGGTCGTCATCGGAATCGCATCGGAGGCGTTCGTCGGCCAGTTGGAGGCCATTGCGAACGGGCTAGGCTGGGCGCCGCAGTTTGTCGCGCTCGTGCTCAGCCCCGTGGCCACCGAGCTTCCGGAGGCCATGAATGCGATCATCTGGGTGCGCCAGGGCCGTGAGCGCCTGGCGCTCGCCAATATCTCCGGAGCAATGATGATCCAGGCAACGGTGCCGAGTGCGCTGGGCTTGTTTTTCACCCCCTGGCTGTTCGGGCACTCTCTGCTCACGGCGGGCGTGGTCACTACGATCGCGGTAATCATCCTCTGGGTGCTCTTCTACCGCGGTCGTGTGAACAGCTGGAGCCTGGTGCCGTTGGCGCTGCTCTACGGGATCTTCGCGGTAGTTGTCGCCACCGTCACCCATGGCAACTGACGCGAATCAGCTTTCGAGCGTTGCGATGACCTTTTCCAGCGGCTCGGCGCGCGCGAGTACCATCGCGGCTATGGCCTCGATGTCGTTGATATCCACGCGGGGAATGCCGGCACCGGGAAAGTCCTGGTCGCTTGCAATGGCGATGATGCGAGGATCTTCGGGATGCAGCGGCGTCTTTCCCACGGCGCGCCGGAAGACTTCCATTTTCGGATGTTGTCCGGTCTTGAATCCTTCAACCAACACCAGGTCGCACGGCGATACTCGCGCCAGTAACTCGGCAAGCGTGGCCTCACGGCCGTCTCCGACCTCGTGCATCTGTACCCAGCGGCGCGCTGACGACACGAGCACCTCACACGCCCCGGCTTTGCGGTGTTCGTAGGAGTCTTTACCGGGTTGGTCGACGTCGAAAGCATGGTGGGCATGTTTGAGCGTTGCGACCCGGATCCCGCGGCCGGCCAGCAGTGGGATTAGCTTTGTCATCAGGGTGGTCTTGCCCGAGCCGCTCCACCCTGCGATTCCCAGCACGCGTGCGTTATCCATAGAGCCTACCAGCGATAGAGACTGGCGACGAAGCCTTCCGGATACGGTTCCCCGCGTGGCGGGAGTTCGACGAACCCATCCGCCGCGGTCAAGGCCAGAAAATCGCCCGGACCGTTGGGTGGACGCGGGGCGGCGACGGCCTGACCGAGGTCATTGTATTGCACGCTGACGGGCAGGAAATAGACCATGGTCTTGTTCAATTTGACGGGCGTCGCGAGGGCGATGCGCTCCGGGGCGCGGCTGCGGGCGCCCATTGCCGCGCTCATTGCCGGAACAACATAACGGATCAAACACACCAGCGTGGCCACCGGATTTCCCGGCAAACCAAACACCGCCTGGCCTCCCGGGCCTATCCCGAACCACAGCGGCATGCCCGGTCGCTGCGCGACCTGGTGGAACACCTCTGCCACGCCAAGGCTCTTCAGAGCCTTCGGCACCAGGTCGAATTTTCCCTTCGAGACGCCACCGCTCAGGATCAGGACGTCGTGCTCGGAGAGATGTTGCGCCAACCGATCCCGCAGCATCCCTTCGTTGTCGAGGATGTGGTCGTTGTTGACGTGCTCGAAGCCGCGCCTGCGCAGGGCGGCGACGATGGCGTAGGCGTTCGAGCGCCGCACCTGGTGTTCTTCTATGGGTCGCCCCGGCTCGATGAGTTCGTCGCCGGTCGAGACCACCATGAACTTTGGCTGCCTTCCGACTCGTACGTCGGCCAACCCGGCCGAGGCCACAACGGCAATTTCGGGCGCACCCAGCAGGGTACCTGCACTGAGCATCGGGACTCCCGGACGGCTGTCTTCACCGCGACGCTGCACGTTGCGGTAAGGCTCCCCCCGGACACCCGCTTTCAGGGAAACGACGTCGCCCAGCAACTCATATTCCTCCATGGGAATGATGCAATCGGTTCCCGTTGGCAACATCGCGCCTGTCATGACCTCGATCGCGTTCTCCGCGCGGGAGAGCGCAATAGCCGGCGCGCCCGCCGCCTGGATCGACTCGATCGTGAAGCGCCGCAATCCGCTGCCCAAAACCGCGCTCGCAATCGCGATGCCGTCCATGCAAACCCGGTCGAATGGCGGATTGTCACGCTCCGCATAGACGTCCTGGCGGAGTATCTGCCCAATGCATTGCTCTAACGGCCGCGATTCGGCCGGCAATGGCGTCACCCGGGAGTCGATCGCCTCCTGAGCCATTTGCGGTGTAATTCGCGTGTGGGACATCTCTACCGATTATACCAATGTGCTGCTCAGGCGTGGCTGCTAACTGCTCAGGTGCATTACCGGTGCTGTCCTACACGCGATGCCGCACGCCGACGATACCGCGGCGTAGTGGGGGCGTTTAATCTTCTCAGACACTAACCATTGCGTGAGGAGATGAGTATGGCAACTGTCAGCGGACATACGAGCGCCATCCGTGCCAAGAAGGTGCTCGGCACCAACGTCAACGATACCTCGGGGAGTAAGATCGGTTCGATCGAGGATGTGATCCTGGATAAGCAATCCAACAGCATCCTGTTCGCCGTGGTGGCGTTTGGCGGCTTCCTCGGCATGAACGAGAAATATCATCCCATTCCGTGGTCCGCGCTCGACTACGATCCGGATGAGGGAGCCTACGTGGTCAGCTTCACCAAGGAGCAGTTGCAGGCGGCGCCGGCGGGCTCGATCGACGAGCTGACCCGCGACGACGGCATGCAGTTTCGCGACCGGACTTACGACTACTACAAGGCACCGCGCTACTGGGAAAGAAAACTTTGATCGGTTGAGCTGAAACGGAGCCCGCCGACTGCGCAGTCGCAGGAGGGCGGGCTCCGTCGCTATTGTAAATCCTCCCGGCCAATCATCCGGACCTCGCGCTGGGGCACCGGCATCACTACGCCCCGGTTACGGAAGACCTCCAGAATGGCGCGATTGATCTCACCGGTTGCCGCGCCGAAGTCATCGATCTTTACCCAGGGCTTCACTCCGATCGTCACCGCCCAGTCGCCCAACTGCAGCGTCCGCACCACCGGGGCGGGGTCGCTCAGGACTCGCGAGTTGTTGCGCAGCACCTCGTCAATCAAGGCGAGTGCTGCGCTCATGTCCGAGTCGTAAGCCACCACCACCGATACGTCGAGCTGTCTGACCTGTCCGAAGTTATGGAG
>DATBCZ010000562.1:0-5445 GCA_036270175.1 Steroidobacteraceae bacterium
GGACACGCTCAAGCCCTCGGTGGCGAAACGGCATGGGACATAATCTCCGGTGCGAACGGAGACAAACTGTGTCGCACTGCTAGTTTATCGAGAATGGAGTTGGAAGCGCGGTGTTTCAATGGTCTCGGTCGCGCTTGCACGCATCCGACACGCATTCGCGCACCGCGACCGCAGCGGCAGGCGCGGCTCGTGCCGCACCTGCGCCTGACTTGCGGAAGATCGCGGTCAGTGATGGTTCGTCCCGGACGCGCGCCGCGGTTCTTCGACAGCCGGAGGCGTCGCCGCGTCCGAACGATAGACGATGTAAGGCTGCGTCTGGCCTTCGATAACGGTCTCATCGATGACGACCTTACCTACGTTCCGCATCGAAGGCAGCTCGTACATGGTATCGAGCAGCACAGTCTCCAGAATCGTACGCAGGCCGCGAGCACCTGTCTTACGCTGCATCGCACGGTGAGCCACCGCTTTCAGCGCTTCCTCTCGGAACTCGAGCTCGGCGCCCTCCATCTCGAACAGTCGCCGATATTGCTTCGTCAGCGCGTTCTTGGGCTCAGTCAGAATCGAGATCAGGGCGCTCACATCCAGCTCATCGAGCGTCGCCACGACCGGCAGACGGCCAACGAACTCCGGGATGAGACCGTACTTGATCAGGTCCTCGGGCTCGACATCGTGGAACAGGTCGCTGCCATGCGGCCGCACATTGACGTCCCGAACCTCGGACGTGAATCCGATGCCGCTCTTCTGCGTGCGGTTGAGAATGATCTTTTCCAGGCCCGCAAAGGCTCCGCCGCAGATGAACAGGATGTTGCTCGTGTCGACCTGCAGAAATTCCTGCTGCGGATGCTTGCGGCCACCCTGCGGCGGAACGGAAGCGATCGTGCCTTCGATGAGCTTCAGCAGCGCCTGCTGCACACCTTCACCGGAGACGTCACGGGTGATCGACGGGTTGTCAGACTTCCGCGAGATCTTGTCGATCTCGTCGATGTAGACGATGCCCGTCTGCGCTTTCTCGACGTCGTAGTCGCACTTCTGCAGCAGCTTCTGGATGATGTTCTCGACATCCTCACCCACGTAACCCGCTTCGGTAAGCGTCGTCGCGTCGGCAATCGTGAACGGAACATTCAACAAACGCGCGAGCGTCTCGGCGAGCAGCGTCTTACCGCAGCCCGTCGGGCCGATCAGCAGGATGTTGCTTTTCGCGATCTCAACGTCGTCCTTCGAGCGCGTGCCGGCGGTACGCGTCTGCAGGCGCTTGTAATGATTGTAGACAGCAACCGAGAGCACCTTCTTGGCGCGCTCCTGGCCGATGACATACTCATCGAGAACTTTCTTGATCTCGTGGGGCTTCGGGAGTTTGTCGCGCGCGCGTTCGGCGCGATCCTCCAGCTCCTCACGGATGATGTCGTTGCACAGCTCCACGCACTCGTCGCAAACGAACACCGATGGACCGGCGATGAGCTTGCGGACTTCGTGCTGACTCTTTCCGCAGAAAGAGCAGTACAGAAGCTTTCCGTCATCGTGGCGGCCGCGTGCATCTTCAGTCATCGAAGGCCCTCATGAACTCGCACCCCATCAGTAGACCCGCTGGAGGAGGGGGCGCAGGTTCTTATAGCACGGTGTCCGGCCGCTACGCAAAGCGCCGGTACACGGCTAAGTCGTTGTGTGGATAGGAGTTGTAGGACGGAGTTCACTGTTTTCAGATTGTGACCATCGTTCTGCGCTAACTAGGGGCAGTTACGTCTGTTTTCCAGGTACGGTTGCGGCCAAGGGTACTTCACCCCGCTTTTCGAGCACTTTATCGATGAGACCGTAGCGCTGCGCCTCCTGCCAGTCCATGAACCGGTCGCGGTCCGTGTCGTGCTTGATGCGGTCGACGCTCTGGCCGGTGTGCTTGGCCAGGATTTTGTTCAACCGGTCACGCGTCTCGAGCATTTCCTTCGCGTGGATTTCCATATCCGCCGCCTGCCCCTGGAAGCCGCCCAACGGCTGGTGAATCATCACCCGCGCATGCGGCAGGGCGAAGCGCTTGCCTGCCTGGCCGCCCGCGAGCAATACGGCGCCCATGCTGGCCGCCTGGCCGACGCAAATCGTGCTCACGTCCGGCTTGATGAATTGCATGGTGTCGTAAATAGCCAAGCCCGCGGTCACGACACCGCCGGGCGAATTGATGTACAGCGCCACATCCTTATCGGGGTTCTCCGATTCCAGGAACAGCATCTGCGCCACGACAATATTCGCCATGTAGTCGTCGATCGGTCCGACGATGAAAATCACGCGCTCTTTCAGAAGGCGCGAGTAGATGTCATAAGCCCGCTCACCGCGGGCCGTCTGCTCGACGACCATCGGGACGAGATTCAATGCGTGTTCTTTCATAATTAAGCCGCCTGTTCCTGACCGAAGCCGGTGATCTCTTTGAAGGTCATAGGCTTGTCGGTTATGTTCGCCCGTCCCAGCACCCATTCGACCACCTGGTCCTCGAGTGCCGCGGACTCTATTTGCCGCATCGCGTCCTGATTCTGTAGATAGGCGCGGCGCGCCTCTTCCTGCTGCGGCTCCGGATAGCCGGCGATCAGATCACCTAAACGCGTCTGCACCCGCTCACGATCCAATTTGATCTGTTCCGCCTGAACGATCTGGCTCATCAGCAATCCGAGGGCCACCCGCCGGCGTGCCGGCTCTTCGAAAGGCTCCCGCGCCGGGATCTGGCTGGCATCCTTGACTCCCATGCGCCGGGCCGTATCAATCTGGAGCTGTTGCACCTGCTCTTCAAGTAGGGCACGGGGAACGTCGACTGGATTCTGGCGATAGAGTGCATCGAGCACCTGCCCGCGAACGCGGTTACGGATCACATCTGAGAGTTCTCTCTCCATGCTCTTGCGGACCTCCGCCCGCAACGCCTCCACGCCACCCTCTTCGACACCGTACGCGCGACCGAACTCCTCGTCCACCGCCGGAAGAGACTGCTCCTCGACCCTCTTTATGGCGACTTGCAGCTCCGCGGCCTGGCCGGCGACGGTTTTGTTCGGGTGCTCCGCGGGAAAGGGCACGCTGATCGTGCGGGTCTCGCCGGCGGTCGCGCCCCTGAGGCCCTCCTCGAGCTCGGGCATGGACTGCTTCGAGCCGATGATGACATTGATATCGGTTCCATCGCTGCCATCGAATGGCTTGCCGTCGATACGGCCGGTGTAGTCGATGACCACACGATCCGTATCCTGCGCCGGGCGCTCGACTGCGGTGAATACCGGGCGCTGGCGCCTCATGCTTTCGAGCATGGCGTCAATATCGGCTTCGGTGACCGAGGCCGCAGGGCGCTCGACCGCGATGCCATCCACAGCCGCCACTTTGACCTCGGGCATCACCTCGAACACGGCCGCGTACTTGAGATCCGTGCCGGGCCCCATCGCCAGCGGCTCGATGCGCGGGTTCGCCGCGGGTGTCAGCTTTTCCTGGCTGAGAGCCTGCGCGAACGAGCTGCGCATCAGGTCGCTCACGACCTCGGTGTGAACCTGGTCGCCGAACTGCTTCCGGACCACCGCGTACGGGGCCTTTCCAGGACGGAAGCCCTTCAGGCGGGCCGTACGGGAAATCTGTTTGAGCCGCTGCTCCACCTCGGAGGCGATTTCCGTGGCGGGGACGGCCACTTCGAGCCGACGCTCGAGCCCGCCGGTGGCGGACAGTGATACCTGCATTTCTTGAATCCTCGAACCTAAGAGTAATCCGCGTCGCGAGCGGTGCTTTCTGGGGGGTCTACTGCGAGCACTCTGGTGCGACAGGAGGGACTCGAACCCTCACGGGGTTACCACTGGCATCTAAAACCAGCGCGTCTACCAATTCCGCCACTGTCGCGCACGCTCAAGTGCGTACCGTACGCACGGCAAAACCTTCTTCGTGCCTCGGGATAGGCCGCATTATACCGGATCGCCCATCTTACCCGCGATTCGGCGCCGAGCGCATCAGGGACTCCACTCGCTCGATCTGGTCCTGGATGCGGTCGGCGACACTGCGCTGCAAGACCGTCGCAATATCCTCGTCCAGCTCGCAGTTCTGCTGCTTCAGGGCCGCCACGGCCACCACCACCGCCGACTGGACCTGGCGTAAGTGCATCGCCACCTCCCCCAGTTGGCCCCGCATGGATCGCGTCTTGGAGATCGACTTGCCTGCCACCATAGTGCTCCTCCACTCTCCCCTTCAGACCGTCACGGTTCGCTGCGCTTGCGTCATCAGACCGGGATACGTTACTTTAGTACGACTATACCAATACTAATGTAATGAATGCGTGACGGGAAGGTGTCGTGACCTTACATTTGTGCTGCAGTGCTTCATCGCCGCAGGGCGTAACGGAAGTCGACATGACCGGAAGGCGCGAAAGACAGGAAAGCAGCGGCTTTGCCGCGCGCTTGCGCGAGGTGATCGACGCCTATGGAAGCGCGAGCGGTCTGGCTAAGACGATTGAGCGCTCCGAAGGCGCCGTACGAAAATGGCTGCGCGGCGAATCCGAGCCCAATGTGACGGACCTGCGCTCCGTCTGCCAGCAAACGGGCACCAGCATCGAGTGGCTGGTGACCGGTAACGGCCGGCGGGAGGCCCAGCCGGCCGGCGTCCGCGACGCGCCCCCTCCTCCTTATCAAAACACCACGCGCGCGCAGCTCAACACACAGCTCCTCGAAGGAATTCTCCTCGCGGTACAGGAAGAGCTCCGCCATGCCGGCCTCGACCTGCCTCTCCTGAAACAGTCCATGCTCGTCGTGACCTTGTACGACCTCAGTCACGAGCGTAAGGAAGTGGACCGGGAGGCGGTGACGCGCCTCGTCAGGCTCGCGGGGTAATCTGTGCTGCGCTCACCGCCGGGGAATACCGGCCGCTATCTGTTTGCGTGCGGCGTCACGATGTTGGCGCTATTGGCGGCGTGGGCCATCCGGATGCTCACCGGCGGCGGGTCCGCGCTGTTGATGGCATTTTTTCCGGCGCTGCTGGCGGTGACGTTCTACTCCGGTGCCGGCCCCGCGGTATTGAGTTGGTTGTTTGCGATCTGCGCCGCGGGGGTCACCTGGGGTGGCTCGATGGTGCGGCCCGTGTTGGCCGTGCCGGATCGCTGGGCGCTGGCAGCCTTCGCGCTGTCAACAGCGTTCAGCATCGCGATCGGGGCCCGCGCGCGCCGCGCCGCCCTGGAGGAAAGAACCGAGTTGCAGCGCGTCGAAGAACAAGCGCAGCACGACGTCACCCGCGCCGAGGAAAACAAACAAATGGCGCTGTCGAAACTCTCGCACGACCTGCGTACGCCGCTGAGTACCATCATCGGTTGGGCGCAGGTGTTGCGTGCGCAGAATCCGCCGGAGCAGATGCTCCACGGCCTCGAAGTCATCGAGCGCAATGCCCGCACCCAAACCCGCATCATCTCGGATCTCCTCGACGCCGGGCAGGCGCCGGCGGACGACACGGCGCGCG
>DATBCZ010000563.1:0-4104 GCA_036270175.1 Steroidobacteraceae bacterium
CACTCACCCCCCAAAATACCGAGGCGCCAACCCTTTCACCCCACCGACATCCACCTCAAACAGCGCCCCAGAGAGGGGCTCATCCTCGCGCCCCACGGAGGCGGAAGTCACAAACAACCGATCAAGTCCCGCCCCGGCAAACACGCAGTTGGTGATCTGCGAAACCGGCAGGGGTATCACCCGTCTTGTCATGAAGAGCCCCATCGGGCGTGACCGCGAACCGGTACACGATGCCTCGCGCTGTGTCGTTGTGATAGACGAAGTCGTGTTCGGGAGTGAGGACGGGCCCGTTGGTGACGATATAACCGGTGTCGCGTTGAGTGACCTTGAAGTCGGCGTCGAGGCAGTACAAGGACCCGGTCTCGAGCTGAGCGTTACAATCCATCGTACCCGCCCAGATCCAGCCGCGATCGTCCACGGTCGCGTCATTCATCCGGTTCCCCGGGTACTGAGGCTCGGGACTCACTCTGTGAAAGGACGCCACGGGATCGAGAGTAAGCTCGCAAAACCCGCTCTGCATTCCGGCGATGAACCCCGGGCGGTCACGACGCTCGACCACCCAGCCGATTTTCTCAGGCATTGGCCACGAGGTCACAGACTCGTCCGCCAGGGACAGCCGGTGGAGCGCCTGTTGGAGGATATCCACCCAGTACACCGCATTCTCGCGCTCGGACCACAAGAGTCCTTCGCCGAGTTGGTCGCGTACCGGACGCTGAATAACACGGGCGCTCTGCATAACCGTAACCGACCGACACTCCTCAATGGTTGTGACGCGGCACACCGACCGTCTGTGCGAGACGCTGGTACTTCACCGCATCTTCCAACACGGCGCCCGTCTCGAGCTGCCCGACGGCAGCGCGCTGAAGTTCCTGCCAGGGAGTTTGGCTCGGAGGGATAGGATAACCTCCCGCCGCTTGCAAGGCGCGCCGGCGCGTTTCGATTTCTTCCTCACTCACGAGCATGTTGGCCTCGCCACGGCGCAGGTCGATGCGAACCCGGTCGCCAGTGCGAAGTAGCGCAAGTCCGCCGCCGATGGCGGCCTCTGGAGAGGCATTCAAGATCGAAGGCGAGCCCGAAGTACCCGATTGGCGACCGTCACCCACACACGGCAGATTGTGCAGCCCCTCTCTAATCAAGTAGGCGGGCGCGCGCATGTTGACGACTTCGGCGGCGCCCGGATAGCCGATGGGTCCGGCACCCCGCATGAACAGTATGGTGCGGTCGTCGATCTGCAAGGACGGATCGTCGATGCGCGCGTGATAGTCCTCCGGCCCGTCGAACACCACGGCCCGTCCCTCGAAGGCGTCCGGGTCATTTGGATTGGAGAGATACCGCGCCCGGAAATCCTCGCCAATCACACTGGTCTTCATAATGGCCGATTCGAACAGGTTACCCCGCAGGACCGAGAAGCCGGCCTTTTCCTTCAAAGGCTGGCCGAAGGGCCGGATGACCCGCTCATCCTCGATGCGGGCAGCACGGCAGTTGTCGCCTATGGACTTCCCGTTCACCGTCAGCGCCGCTTCCTCGATGAGACCCGTCCGTATGAGCTCACTGACAATCGCCGGTACGCCGCCAGCCCTGTAGTAGTCCTCACCAAGATATTCACCGGCCGGCTGGAGATTCACCAGCAAAGGGATGTCGCGCCCAAACTTTTCCCAGTCATCGAGAGTCAACGTCACGCCGATATGACGCGCCAGGGCGTTGAGATGAATCGGGGCGTTGGTCGAGCCGCCAATTGCTGAATTGACGCGGATGGCATTGATGAACGCCGCCCGGGTGAGGATGTCGGAAGGTTTGCGATCCGCCGCGACCATCTCGACAATCTGTTTGCCGGTGAGATAGGCGCACTCCTGCCGGTCGCGATAGGGTGCGGGAATGGCGGCCGAGTTGGGCAATGACATTCCCAGCGCCTCGGTGAGGCTGTTCATGGTCGTCGCCGTGCCCATGGTGTTGCAGTAGCCCGTGGACGGGGCCGAGGAGGAGACCAGCTTGATGAAACCCTGGCGGTCGATTTCACCCTTCGCCAGCATCTCGCGCGCGTGCCAGACAATCGTCCCGGACCCGGTACGCTCGCCTTTGAACCAACCATTCAGCATCGGGCCCACGGACAAGGCAATCGCCGGGATGTTGACGGTCGCCGCGGCCATGAGGCACGCCGGTGTGGTCTTGTCGCAGCCTATGGTCAACACCACGCCATCGATCGGGTATCCGAACAATAGTTCCACCAACCCGAGATAGGCGAGGTTGCGATCCAGTCCGGCGGTGGGCCGCTTGCCGGTTTCCTGGATCGGATGCACCGGAAACTCCAGCGCAATGCCGCCGGCTTCGCGTATTCCTTCCCGTACCCGCTCCGCCAGGACGAGGTGGTGGCGGTTGCATGGCGACAGATCACTGCCGGTTTGCGCGATGCCAATGATCGGCTTGCCGGACTGCAATTCGGCCAACGAAAGGCCGAAGTTCATATACCGCTCGAGGTACAAAGCGGTCATGTCCGTGTTGGCCGGGTCGTCGAACCAGGCGCGGGAGCGGAGGGCGGATCGGGTGGGCTTCGGTACCGTCATGAGAGTGCTTCCGGCCGAGGGTAGTGGATCGGTACACTTTACCCTGAGGCGTGTCGGTTGTGTCCCGCAGGAAGAGCTACCGACTTGACGCGCGGCGCTTCTTGCGCATCGAGTCGATCCTGCGCACTCCAATGTCGATGACTTTCAACATGGCCGCCGCTGCCGCCTGCTCATCGCGAGCTTCGATAGCGTCCACAATGGCCGCGTGACTATTCACTGTGAGCTCGTGGTCGCTGGCGTCGTCGATGGGCGAGCTATGGGAGAACGGAGCGGCGAGGGCGGCTTCGATGACGCTCGCCATGGAGCGCAGCAGCGGATTTCCCGAGGCGATGGCGATGGCGAGATGAAAATCCAGGTCCGCCTCGGCAAAACTCTGCCGTGAGTGACCGGATCGGCCCATCTCGCGCACATATTCGCGCAGATGCGTGATGTCGGTGGCCGTGCGCCTCTGTGCCGCCAATACCGCCGCCGCCGGTTCCAACGCGCGGCGGATTTCCGTCAGGCTGCGCATGAACTCGTCATCCAAGCCGATCCGGACTCGCCAGACGAGAACGTCGACATCAAAGTAATTCCAATGCAGTGGATCGCGAACTCGCGTGCCGATCCGTGTTTTGGAGACGACCAAACCCTTTGCGGAGAGCGTCTTCATGACTTCACGCATCACCGTGCGCGAGACTTGAAAACGTGCGATGAGGTCCGGTTCCGGCGGCATGTTGTCGCCCGGTCGATGCACTCCGCGCAGGATCTCGGTTCCCAGGATGGTCGCGATCTGATCGTGGCTCGACAGAGCCCGATCCACAGCGAGTCGGCTCAGCCGTGGGACGGGGCGCGGGATGGCCTCGCGCTGCCTGAGAGAAGTTGGGCGCTCGCCCGCGTCAGCCATGACGCGGATATTATAATAGTATTAATGGCTTAGGAAGTACGCGGAACACCTTCCGGCGCCCGGGTGCCCCCGGCCTCCGGTCGAGCACCTAGGCAGCCGCGGCCGAACGCCGCTCGACGCTGCGTGCGACGCCAGGCTCACCGACTGACCCACCAGCCTGGAGCCAGGCTCCACCTCGGCGACGCTGTCCTCGATGAGGCCCTTGATCCACTTCGCGGCAGCGGCGCTGCGCGAAGCGAGGGTACGGACCTCCTGCGCTACGACCGCGACGACGTTGCCGCCCTTCTCGGCCTGCGACCGGGCCGCGGTGGCAAGATCATTCGCCTGCGCAGCGTTGGCAGCGTTCAGAAACGACCCGTTTCAACGCTTTTTGCGGCGGCGCGTTTTCGGACTGTTGGTACTCGCGGCCGCTGATGTCGGTTGGGCAGCGGCTGCCGCGCCTTTCTTGTGAACCCCGAGGAGGGTCTCCATGAATCCCTCCTCGGCGCTCGAGCACACCGCGAGAAAATTCGCCTCGGTGCAGCCGGGGCCCGCGAGGTAAGCGTGGCCCATGTCCGAATCCAGGTAGATGCATTCGCCCACTTCGAGGACGACCGGGTCATAGAATTCAGTGTGGACCGCCACCGAACCCTGCAGAACGAAAATAAACTCCTCGCCCGC
>DATBCZ010000564.1:0-26919 GCA_036270175.1 Steroidobacteraceae bacterium
AGATCCATGAGCTCGCTGAGCGCTACCCCGAATGGATGCGCCCGCGATGGCCGAACAAGGTGAAAGTGTGGCGCGAGATGCTGTTGGCGGCGGCTTCGGGCGAGGTCGTGGCGCTGGAGAATGCGCGGATGCATGGGCTGCAGCTGCTCGCTGGAGAGGTTCGCGCCGCTGCCTTGCGCGCGCGTTAGGACGCGCGACGTCGCAGGCGGGATCTGAGGCTGAGACTTCGGGCTGGAAGCTCGGATAACGGGGTCGGTCGCGGCGGGTACCGTTGTGGTCGTCAGATGATGCAGCGCAACTCCTGCGGCACGCGGGCGGCCGCAATACCAGCGTCAGCCTTGCCGGCGACTGTAGAACCGGACGCCGATCACGACGAGTACCACGAAGAGAATCACCAGCAGCGCACGCATCTCGGCACTCCGGCGCGCCGCCATGGCGCAAAAATAGAGTCTACCCCTGTCGGCGTGGCGCCCGGTTGGGCGTCTTTCGGTCGAATTCGAGTCTCCTCGGGTGGCGACAACGGAGGTCGCGGGCGATGGAGAGTCGGAGCTCCTGGAGGTGCTCGAAATGCCGCCGCCGTCGAATAGCCCGCGTTGACCGCGGATCTTTTGAGATCGAAAGCGTGCGGATTGCGCGGTGGTTGAGAACTGAGAACCGCGCGTCCGTCGCAATCAGGCGTCGGGGCGACACGTAATTTCTCGCGTGTGTTCAGGCACGAGTCAGGCAACGTTTGTCATTCTCTATCCCACGCCGAGACCGGTGTTGTGCTCCGAACTGATTTCGCGGAGCGCGCGGTAGCACAACATTAGCGTCGCACCGGCTTGACCGAGCTCCCTTGCGGCCTTTGAGTCCGCTCGGATTTGAGCCGGCAACGCCGGTGCGATGCCGGCGCCCCAGAAGGCGCCTCTACCACCTGCCGACGATTCGTGCGCCCCGCCGGCTGCCTCGCCCGCCGAGCCTCACCCGCGTCGCGTTGCTAGCGCGCCCTGACCGCCGGCTCGCCCCGCGACGCCCGACCACTCCTTCGCGACCGTTCCCCAACCCAATGTCCGTTTTTGACCGCCACCTGTCCCAAAACCCGGTGGCGACAGGCCCGCGCGTGGCCGATGATGCTTCCGAATCGTCAACTGAGGCATCCCATGAAGCAGGCACTGATTGTCATCGACGTCCAGGAATCCTTTCGCCAACGGCCGTACTGGCGAGGCGATGAGCTGGCCGCGTTCCTGAAGAACGTGCAGTCGCTGATCGACCAGGCCAATGCCCGCGGCATTCCAATCGCGCAGGTGTTTCATGAGGACCTCACTGACGACGCCTCCGACCCCTTCTCACGCAGCTCCGGACTGGTTAGACCTATGCCCGAGCTCGTTCTGCGCGCCGACGCTGTCTTCCACAAGCATGTGCATTCAGCGATGTTTGGGCAGACCGCCGACGGCGTGACTCTCGAGGACTGGCTGCGCCATCGCGGCATCGAAGAACTACTCGTGACGGGCATTCGAACCGAACAGTGCTGTGAGACTACGACCCGGCACGCTTCGGATCTCGGGTTTAAAGTGCGCTATGTGACCGACGCAACGCTCACGTTCCCAATGCAATCCCGATCCGGTCGCGCGTTCTCGCCGGCTGAAATTCGGGAGCGTACCGAGCTCGTTCTGGAAGGTCGGTTCGCGCGCGTGGTAACGACCGCGGACGCGCTGGGCTCCTAGTGAGGTGCCGGTGAGAGACGTCGTATTTGCACTGTTGCCGCGGGTCGTTTTGCTGGACGTCGCCGGACCCGCGGACGCGTTTCGAAACGCCAACACGAAGGTGGCGAACAGTTATCGGCTGCGCTTCGTGGCCCCGAAACAGAGCGTGGCTGCTGCGATCGGGTTGGAGCTCGGGAATCTCGAGCCCCTCCCGGCGCAGTTACCGGACGGGGCGATTGTCGTCCTGACCGGAGTCGCCGGTGAATCGATGCCGCTCGATGCGCCGGAGACGCGGTTGCTGACCGACTGGCTGGCATCCGGTGTGACAAACAACACGCTGCTGTTGTGTGTCTGTAGTGGAAGTGTCCTGGCCGCCAAAGCGGGACTTCTGGCGGATCGCGACTGTACGACGCATTTTGCGCACATCGACGCTCTGCGTGCAGTCGAGCCGCGGGCGCGCGTGTTGGATAACCGAATTTTCGTGGAGGACGGCCCGGTATTCACCAGCGCGGGTGTAACCGCCGGTTTGGATCTCGCTCTGTACGTGATCGGACAACAACTCGGACCCAGAGTCGCCGCGGACGTTGCTCGTGACCTGGTGGTCTATTTGCGCCGCTCGGGGAGCGATCCGGCTCTATCACCCTGGGTCGCTCATCGCAACCACCTTCATCCGGCAGTGCATCGTGTGCAGGATGCCGTCGTACGTGATCCCACGGCCGCATGGACCTCGAATCAACTTTCCAATGTCGCATGCACCAGCGCCCGTAATCTGGCGCGGCTGTTCGCCGATCATGCGCA
The DNA here is from genome assembly GCA_036270175.1 of Steroidobacteraceae bacterium. Lineage (GTDB taxonomy): Bacteria > Pseudomonadota > Gammaproteobacteria > Steroidobacterales > Steroidobacteraceae > 13-2-20CM-66-19. The sequence continues at coordinate 2,481 of DATBCZ010000564.1, forward strand.
GTGTTCCCCCCTCGACTACGTGCAGCTCATTCGCTTCGCTTTTGCCAAGGAGCTCATTACCCAGAGCAAGCTCGATCTCGAGCGGGTGGCCGCGAAGGCCGGGTTTCGCTCGGCACAACACTTGCGTCGTGTCTGGGCGCGTTGGGAATCCCAACCGCCGAGTGCCTTCAGGCCGCGTGAATACCTGGCGGGCTAGCGCCCTCTCGCACCATGGGCTAGCCTGACAGCGAGTCGAGCAGCTTCTGCAAGGTCTCGGGTGCCACCGGTTTTACCAGGTGGTGATCGATCCCCGCCTCGCGTGAGCGACGGCGATCCTCATCCTGCCCATAGCCCGTGATGGCGACCAGAACGGTGCGGGCGGATTCGGGCAGCTCACGCAGCCGTTCGGCAATCTCGTAACCGTCCATTCCCGGTAGGCCGATGTCGAGAAACACCGCGTGCGGCCGATATTTCGCGGCAGTCTCCAGCGCCGTACGTCCGTCAAAGGCGCAGATTACTTCGTGACCCCATAACTCGAACAACATGGACATGCTCTCGGCAGCGTCCTTGTTATCGTCGATGACCATGAGACGCCGGCGCCGCTGTCGCTGCTCGGGTGGTTGGGAATCGGACGCCGCGGTCATTGAATCTCCTTAACTGCAGGGGGCAGGGGTGAGCATTTCTCGTGCCGTCGTCCCACCAGCTATGATGAAATCGACCTCGCATCGCGAATACTAGAGTGGAAGGGGTTATGCCGCAGCGAATACGCAGTATTCTGGTCGCCAACCGTGGCGAGATCGCCATCCGGGTCATGAGAGCCGCCTCCGAGCTCGGCCTGCGTACGGTCGCGATCTATTCGCAGGAAGACCGCTTCTCCTTGCATAGGACCAAATCGGACGAAGCCTATCTCGTCGGCCGCGATAAGGGGCCTGTCGAAGCATACCTCTTCATTGACGACATCCTGAGAATCGCGCGGGAAGCGCGTGTGGATGCGATCCATCCGGGGTATGGGTTCCTGTCCGAAAATCCCGAGTTTGCGCAGGCCTGCGCGGCTGCCGGCATCGTTTTCATCGGCCCGAGCCCGGACACGATGCGCACTCTCGGCAACAAGGTGGCGGCACGCAATCTCGCGGCCTCGGCCGGAGTGCCGACCATGCCCGCGACACCGCCATTGCCGTCGGACATTCAGGAGTGCGTACGGCTCGCGGGCGGCATTGGTTATCCCGTCATGCTCAAGGCAAGCTGGGGCGGGGGTGGCCGCGGCATGCGCGTGGTTGAGAGCGATCAACAACTGGCCGAAGTGCTGCCCGTGGCCCGACGGGAGGCGAAAGCCGCGTTTGGAAATGACGAGGTCTATCTCGAAAAGCTCGTGCGACGCGCGCGACACATCGAGGTGCAGATTCTCGGCGATAGCCATGGCGAATTGGTGCACCTGTTCGAGCGTGATTGCACGGTGCAGCGTCGTAATCAGAAGGTGGTCGAGCGCGCGCCGGCGGTTTTTCTTTCCGACGAGCAACGTGCTGAGTTATGTAGCGCCGCCCTGTCGATCGGGCGTGCCTCGATGTATCTGAATGCGGGAACCGTGGAGTTTCTGCAGGACGCCGACACGGGGAAGTTCTATTTCATCGAGGTGAATCCCCGGATCCAGGTCGAGCACACGGTTACGGAATGCGCGACCGGCATCGATATCGTCAAGGCACAGATCCGTATCGCCGGCGGCGCGCGCATCGGCACGCCGGAGAGCGGCGTCCCGGCGCAGCCAGACATCCGGATCAATGCCCATGCTCTGCAGTGCCGGGTGACAACCGAGGATCCGGAAAACAACTTCATTCCCGACTACGGGAAGATTTCCGCCTACCGCAGTCCGGCGGGGTTTGGCATCCGACTGGATGCGGGCACCGCGTATGGGGGCGCGATCATTACGCGCTCCTACGACTCGCTGCTGGTGAAGGTGACCTCCTGGGCGCCGACGCCGGAGGAGGCGATCGCACGCATGCATCGTGCGTTGTGGGAGTTCCGTATACGGGGTGTGGTGACGAACCTCCGCTTCCTCGACCAGGTTATTACCAACCCGCGTTTCGCTCGGGGTGAGTACACGACCCGCTTCATCGACGAAACGCCTGAGCTGTTTCGCTGGCCGCGCAAGCAGGATCGCGCAACGCGCATCCTGACGTACGTGGGCGAGACCATTGTCAATGGCAACGTCGAGACCAAGAATCGCGGCCGGCCCGAAAAGTTCGATCGTCCCAAGCTGCCGCACGTCACCCTGGAGACGCCGCCACCCGGCACCAGGCAGCTGTTGGAAGAGCTCGGACCGGAGCGTTTTGCGCAGTGGATGCTGGACCAGCAGCGCGTTCTCATTACGGACACGACGATGCGCGACGCGCATCAATCGTTGCTCGCGACCCGTATGCGCACGATCGACATGACTGCGATCGCGCCGTATTACTCGAGCCTGATGCCGCAGTTGTTCTCGATGGAGTGCTGGGGCGGCGCGACGTTCGACGTCGCCATGCGTTTTCTCAAGGAAGACCCGTGGAAACGGCTGGATCAGTTTCGTGAACGCATGCCTAACCTGCTCCTGCAGATGTTGCTGCGGTCCGCGAACGCGGTCGGCTATGCCAACTACCCTGACAATGTCGTGCGGTTCTTCGTGGCGCGGGCGGCCGAGCGCGGCATCGATGTATTTCGCATCTTCGACTCGCTGAACTGGGTCGAAAACATGAGAGTGTCGATCGACGCGGTACTCGAGGCGGGGAAACTGTGCGAGGCGGCGATCTGCTACACCGGAAATCTGAGCGATCCGCACGAGAGAAAGTACACGCTGGACTACTATCTGAAGCTTGCGCGCGAGCTGAAGGCCGCGGGTACGCACGTGCTGGGTCTCAAGGATATGGGCGGTTTGTGCCGGCCCGGCGCCGCCTACACCCTGGTGAAGGCGCTGAAGGATGAAATTGGTCTGCCGGTGCACTTCCACACGCACGACACCAGTGGAATCGCGGCGGCGAGCGTGCTTGCGGCCGTCGAGGCGGGGGCCGATGCCGTGGACTGCGCCGTCGATGCGTTGAGTGGCCTCACGTCGCAGCCGAATATGGGCTCGATTGTCGAAGCGTTACGTTTCGGGCCGCGGGATCCGGGGATCGATCCGAATCACATCCGCATGCTTTCCGCTTACTGGGAACAGGTGCGGAGGTTGTATGCGGCTTTCGAAAGCGACATCCGGGCGGGTGCGTCCGAAGTGTATGTGCACGGTATGCCGGGCGGACAGTACACGAACCTGCGGGAGCAGGCGCGCTCGCTCGGCATCGACGCACCTCGTTGGCCGGAGGTTGCGCAGGCCTACGCAGATGTCAACGCCATGTTTGGCGACATTGTGAAAGTGACCCCAACGTCCAAAGTCGTTGGGGATATGGCGTTGATGATGGTCACGAGCGGCCTGACAAAAGAGAAGGTGCTCGATCCGGGCACTGACGTCGCATTCCCTGAGTCGGTCGTGCAGCTTTTTCGAGGAGATCTCGGCCAGCCGTACGGAGGTTTTCCCGAGGCCCTGCAGCTTAAGGTGCTGAAGGACGAAAAACCGCTGACACAGCGCCCCGGTGCGTTGCTGCCGCCAACCGACCTGGCGGCGGAGCGGGCGAAGATACAAACAAAGCTTCCCAGGCCGGTGACGGATGACGACCTGGCGTCCTATCTCATGTATCCGAAGGTCTGGACGGAATACGTGACCGACCGTTTGCAGTACGGCGATGTGGGCATTTTACCGACGCCGGTCTTTTTCTATGGCATGCAGCCCGGTGAGGAGGTTACGGTCGACATCGAGCGTGGCAAGACCCTGATCGTCCGTTACGTCACCTCGGGCGAGCCCAATGACGACGGCACACGCACGGTTTATTTCGAACTCAACGGCGAACCGCGACCGGTCCGCGTGCAGGATCGCAAGCAGGTGGCGCAACGTCCGCCCCAGCGAAAAGTGGAACCCGGTAATCCCAAGCACCTCGGGGCACCAATGCCCGGCACGGTTGCCACCGTCGCCACAACAGTGGGACGCAAAGTCACGCGCGGGGAAGTGTTGGTAACGCTCGAGGCTATGAAGATGGAAACGGCCGTCCGCGCGGAAATGGACGGTGAGGTTGCGGAGGTGGTCGCGAAGCCAGGAGCGCAGGTGGACGCTAAGGATTTGTTGGTGGTGTTTGCCTAGGCTCCCCGGGGACGGGCTCTCAGACGGTATCTTTGAGGGGAATACTCGCGTCCGCGAGCTTGTCGAGGTTCGGTCGCCCCCGAGCGGCGATGATCTTGCGTGCCGCCATCTGATCCTTCGGGCTGTTCACACTATCGATAGCGATCATCTCGCCACCGCGCAGATAGCAGGTGCTGAAACTCCGCGAAGACGGGTTGCCGCGGGTCACGACAGTGTCGTGAGCGTGGCAGATGCCGACAATGATCATCTTCAGGTCATACTGATCGGACCAGAACCAGGGGACTTTGTCGTGCACGGTGGGCGTGCCGAGAAGGTTGAGCGCGGCAGTGGTAGCTTGCTCAAAGGCGTTATCAACCGACTCGAGCCGCATGTGACGGCCGTAATGTAGATTGGGGTGATGCGTGCAGTCGCCCGCAGCATAGATATGTGGGTCCGACGTGCGGCAGTGGTCATCCACATTGATGCCGTTCGAGCACTCGATGCCCGCCGCGACAGCCAACTCATCCGCAGGCAACACGCCGACGCCGACGATCACTACGTCGGCAGGATGTTCGGCGCCGTCCTCTGTCAGTACGGCCCGCACACGACGTGATTCAGGGTCGCCGGCGAGCGCGCGCACTTTTGAATTACAAATGATCCGCACTCCGTGCCGTGCATGCTCCTTCTCGTAGAACGAGGAGATCTCGGAGCAAGTGACCCGGTTCATGACCCGATCCGCCATCTCGAGCACGGTGACGTCGAGACCCAGCTCGCGCGCGGTCGCCGCAACCTCGAGGCCGATGTAACCCCCGCCGATAATGACGAGGCGCCGGCCCGGTCCAAAGTCAGCGCGGATGCGTTCCACATCCGTCATGGTTCGCAGAAAATGGACCCCACCCAGGTCGGCGCCGGGCGCGACCAGCTTGCGCGGCCGGCTACCCGTGGCGAGCAGCAGCGCGTCATAAGCGAGAATCGAGCCATCGTCGAGCCGAAGTCTTTGCTCGTTTCTCGCGATCTCCTCGACGCGGCGGCCGAGGTGCGTCTGCACGGAATGATCCGCGTAGAACTGTGTCGGCCGGATCATCAACCGGTCGCGCTCGAGTGTACCGGCGAGGTATTTTTTCGACAGGGGTGGCCGCTGGTACGGCAACCAGGGCTCGTCCCCAACGACAGCCAGCTTCCCCGTGAACCCTTTGCGGCGTAGTGTATCGATCGCCTGGACGGCAGCCTGACCGGCACCGATGATGACAATTTGGTCGAACATCGGCCCGAAGGATAGCCTATGAGAGGGGACTTTCACCGCACCAGCGACGGGCAAGTGCGACAAAGGGCCGCGCCAGAATGGTGCAAAGTCTGTTCTGGGCGTGCAAAGGCGGGCCGCAACTCAGCCAGTTAGACCTGATTCCGACCGTGGCATGAAAGCTGCAAATTCTCTCCTGCCGCGAAATCCTCGCAACACTTTCTATAAATAACGCATTGGAAATCCGACGGAGAGTTCGCAAATGAAACTGGTCACCGCGATCATTAAACCGTTCAAGCTCGACGACGTGCGTGCCGCGCTGTCCGATATCGGCGTGTCGGGCATGACCGTTACCGAGGTGAAGGGTTTTGGGCGCCAGCGCGGCCATACCGAGCTGTACCGCGGTGCCGAATACGTGGTCGACTTCGTGCCCAAGACGCGCATCGAGGTAGCTGTCCGCAGCGACCTGGTCGACCAGGTCATCGAAGCCATCATGAAGTCCGCGAAAACGGGGAAGGTCGGCGACGGCAAGATCTTCATCACCGAGATCGAGCGCGTCATTCGCATCCGCACCGGCGAGACCGACGACGCCGCCCTGTGATGGGTTGAAGCACGCCTTACTTGGATAAGAAATTACTGGATAAGGAATAGGGGTAGATCGGGGAGTGAGCCCCGCTGGTGTCGAATAAGAAGAAAGGGGAGCGGGGCGTTAAGGTAACTTGCGCCACCGCAAACCCACGTGAGGCACCCGGCCACGAGCCTGCGGTATCCTATGTGGATGCCAAAAGCCATTCGTTTCCACGAGCACGGTGGGCCTGAAGTCCTGCGTTTCGAGGACTTCGATCCCGGTAAACCCGCGCCCGAAGAAGCCCAGGTGCGCCACACCGCCATCGGGGTGAACTACATCGACGTCTACGACCGGACCGGTCTGTACCCCCACGAGCTGCCGAGCGGTTTAGGTCGTGAGGCGGCGGGGGTCGTTACCGCCATCGGTCGCAAAGTCCGCGGCTTCCGTGTCGGCGATCGGGTTGCATACGTGTACTCCAAACCCGGCGCCTACAGTGAGGTGCGGAACATCACCGCCGACCGGCTCGTCAAAGTTCCGAAGGGCATTTCCGACGAGCAGGCGGCCGCCCTGATGTTGAAAGGGCTGACGGCGCACTACCTGTTGCGACGGACTTACCGCGTGGCTAAGGGCGATACCATCCTGGTTCATGCCGCCGCCGGTGGAGTCGGTCTCATACTCTGTCAGTGGGCGAAGGCGCTGGGTGCGAAGGTCATCGGCGTCGTCGGTAGCGATGCTAAGGCGGAGCTCGCGAGCAAGTACGGTTGTAAGCTCGTGTTGATCTCCGGGCGCGACGAGATCGTTCCCAGCGTGAAGAAGTTCACCAAGGGACAGGGTGTGGCCGTCGTTTATGACTCGGTGGGCAAAGACACCTTCATCGAGTCGCTCGACTCATTGCGCCCGATGGGCATGATGGTGACTTACGGTAATGCCTCCGGCCCCCCGCCTGCTATCGGTCCGCTCGAATTGAGTAAACGGGGTTCCTTGTTCCTGACACGGCCGACGCTGTTCCACTACATCGCCACGCGAGAGGCGCTCGATAGTGCGGCGCGCGAGCTGTTCGCAGCGGTGAAGAACAAGTCGATCCGCGCCCTCGTCGGGCAGACTTATCCGTTGGCGGACGCCGCCGAGGCGCATCGTGACCTGGAAGGCCGCCGCACTACAGGTTCGACGGTGTTGGTCCCGGATAACCCGATTTAGGCGCCAGACCGGCTCCTAAGCTCTCTTATCCTGCGCCGGCCGTCCCGCCAGGCTCGCGATGACGATGGCCAACTCTTCGGCCTCGACCGGCTTGGCCACGTGATTCTGGTACCCCGCCTGCAAAGCGCGCAGCCGATCCTGCGGCGACGCGTAAGCAGTCACCGCCACCGCCGGCGTCAAGCCACCGAAGTCGGGGTCTAACGCCCGCACCTGCTCGATCAGCGCATACCCGTCCATCCCAGGCATCCCCAGATCCGCAATCAACACGTCAGGCCGCTGCGCAAACAGCAGTGATAGTGCGGCCTGCCCGCTCTCCGCCACGCTGACCTGCGCGCCGAAACCCTCCAGCATGCCGCTGATCAGCTCCCTCGCTCCCGGATCGTCGTCCACCACGAGCAGCCGCACTCCCATCAACATCGCGGCCGTCACGATGCCGTTGGTGGGCGCTTCCGTCACCCGGGTTATCAGATTCGCTTCGCGTACCGGGAGGCGCACGATGAACCGCGCGCCCTTACCCTCGCCTGCGCTCTGAGCGTCCACGCTCCCGGCATGCAACTCGACCAGGTGACGCACGATCGCCAGGCCCAACCCGAGACCGCCGTGTCTGCGGCTGATCGAGCCGTCTTCCTGGCGGAACCGATCGAACACCAGGGGCAGGAACTCGGGTTTGATGCCCTGGCCGCTGTCGGCGATGCTGATTTCGACTTCACCGTTTCTGCGCGCCAGGCAAACTTCGACATGCCCGCCGGCATCGGTGAACTTGATGGCGTTGGATAGCAGGTTGCACACGATCTGTTGCAGCCGGGCGAAGTCGCCGCGCACCGTGCCGGCCCCGATGTCGAGCAACGGCACGATCTTGAGGCCCTTCGCCTGGGCGGCTGGGTGCATCGTCTCGAGGGCTGCCTCCACGACGCGCCGGGGATCGACGGTCACGAGTTCGAGCGCCACTTTCCCGGTCACGATGCGCGACACGTCGAGCAAATCCTCGATGAGTCGCTTCTGCGCGCGGGCATTGCGCTCAATGGTCTCGAGTGCACGCTCCTGCGTGGCTTCATCCAGACGTCGGGTTCGCAAGAGCGTGATCCAGCCAAAAATGGCATTCAGCGGGGTCCGCAGCTCGTGTGACATGGTCGCCAGAAACTCGTCTTTCAAGCGACTCAACTCTTCCGCCTCCGCGCGGAGCACCTTCTCGCGTGCCAGCAGGGCCTCACGCTCGGCCTCGGCACGCAAACGCTCGGCGATCTCCCCCTGCAGACGCTCGTTGCTTTTCTGTAGTTCACCCGTGCGTTCGGTTACGCGTGTCTCGAGCTCCTGGTTCGACAGGGCCAGTGCGGCGCGCGCCTCGTACAGATCAACAAACACCCGCACTTTCGTGCGAATCACCGGCGCGATGACGGGCGAGAGAATGTAGTCGACGGCACCAAGCTCGTAGCCCCGGGCGGTCTGCATTTCGTCGGCGTAGGCGGTGATGAAAATGATCGGCGTGTGCCGCCCGTTCTTGTGCCGCCGGACGAGGGTGGCCGTCTCGAGCCCGTCGATATCCGGCATGTTGACATCGAGGAGGATGACCGCGAACTCGCCTTCGAGAACCCGCTTCAGTGCTTCGGTCCCCGAATGAGCCTCGACGATCTGCGCATCCAGATCTTCGAGCAACGTGCGATAAACCAGCAGCTTCTCCGGCAAGTCATCGACGATGAGAATACGCGCGCCCGAATGTGACACGTTCAGTCCTTCAACCACGCGCGGAGCGCCGCGAGCAGATCCTGGGTATTGACCGGTTTCGACAGGTAATCCCAGGCCCCGGCGGCTATGCATTTCTCGCGGTCACCCTTCATTGCCTTGGCCGTTACCGCAATGATAGGCAATTCGTGTCGTTCGGGAATCTTGCGGATCTCCTGGATCGTGGCGATTCCATCCATCTCCGGCATCATGATATCCATGAGGACGACGTCAATCGACGGGTCCTGCAGCACGTGTTGGATGGCCTCGCGGCCATTGTCCGCAGAGATCACTGTCATCCCCTGCTCGTCGAGGACCGTGGCGAGCGCGAAAATGTTGCGCATGTCATCGTCGACGATGAGGACTTTGCGGTCCGCGAGCACATGTTGCGACTCGCGCAGCGACTCCAACTCCTGGCGCGCCCTCTCACTGAGAGAGTCGAGGTTGCGGTGTAGGAAGAACGCGGTCTGCTCCAGGAGGCGCTCGCGTGAGGGTGCCTCGCGCAAGGTAAGCCGCTCCTTGAAGCGCCGCCGGAATTCCTCGTAACCTGTTTCCGAGCGATCCGCGCCGTAAAAGATGACGGCGGGCTGTCCCAACCCCGTGCTTTCATCGACGAGCAGCGACTCGAAGGCGCCTGGGTCGAGAACCGGAGCGCCCGGACCGATGACGAGGCAGTTGATGGGCTGCTCCCGCAGGATGGCGGTGGCGAGAGTCGCGGTAGCGATCGGGAAAATGCGCACGTCGTTACCCGAGAGGAGCTCCACGATCTCATCCCGCTCCGGCGACTCCGACATGAGAATCAACAGATGCTGCTCCGGCTGCGTCACGAACCGGTGCAACTCTCCCAGGGCCCGGTCGAGCGTCTCCTTCGACTGCAGTGGCTTCGCGATGAACCCCGCGGCCCCCGCTTCGAGCGCCTGGGCTCGTGATTCGTCCGTGGAGATCACGCATACCGGGATGTGTCGGGTCGATAAATGGTTCTTGAGTCGATTGAGCACCCGCCAGCCGTTCATGTCCGGCAAAAACAGGTCGAGCGTCACGGCATCCGGTTCGAAGTCCCGGGTCAGGGCCAGGGCGCCGGAAGCGAGCGTCGTGACCAGTCCCTTGAACCCCTTCTCACGGGCTCCCTCGAGCAGCAGCCGCGCGAACGCGAGATCGTTCTCGACGATGAGCAGGACCCGGTCACCCGGCTGGATCGAGTCGCGATCGTCCTGTGCCTCGTTGAGGGTGAAACTCTCCTGCTCACGCTCCTCGGCCACCAGTGCCGGTGTACCGGAAAGCGGAATTGGGAATATCCCGCCATCGAGGAACAGCTCATTGAGCTGCACGTTCGGCGGCTTGTGCAGGGCAATCTCGGCAGCCGTGCGCGGCCGGGTGGACCGCGAGCCAATGTAAGTCTGCGGAATGTAAAGCGTGAAAATACTGCCTTTCCCGGGCGCGCTGACCAGCCGGATCTCCCCGCCGAGCAGTTTCGATAATTCGCGGCTGATGGCCAGCCCGAGTCCCGTACCCCCGTACTTGCGGCTCGTGCTGCCGTCGGCCTGTTGAAACGCCTCGAAAATGATCTGCTGCTTGTCCGTGGAAATGCCGATCCCACTGTCGTTTACCGAGAATGCCAGCACCTCGTGTGCCCGCTCCAACTCCTCATTCTCCGGCCCCCAGCCGCCGTCGGCGTGGTCGATGGTGAGAGTGACCTGGCCGCGGTGGGTGAACTTGAAGGCATTCGAGAGCAGGTTTTTCAGAATCTGTTGCAGCCGCTTGGCGTCCGTTACCACGGACCGCGGCAGCTGGTCGCCCAGGAGTACCACGAAGCCGACGTTCTTCGCCTCGGCCACGTGCCGGAAGTTGCGCTCCACGTAGTGCTGCAGCTCGTCGAAATGCAACTCACCTACATCGACGACCACGGTCCCGGATTCGATCTTCGACAGGTCGAGAATGTCGTTGATCAGCATGAGCAGATCGTTGCCCGCCGAATGAATCGTTCGGGCGAATTCCACCTGCCGCGACGTGAGGTTGCCGTCGGTGTTGTGCGAGAGCTGGTCGGAGAGAATGAGCAGGCTGTTCAGAGGTGTGCGCAGCTCGTGCGACATGTTCGCGAGGAACTCGGACTTGTACTTCGAAGTGAGCGCCAGCTGCTTGGCCTTTTCCTCGAGCGCCTGGCGGGCCTGCTCGACCTCGCTGTTCTTGCGTTCCACCTCGTGGTTCTGGTGGGCGAGCAGCTGTGCTTTCTCCTGCAACTCCTGGTTGGTCTGCTGCAGCTCCTGCGCGAGAGACTGCGACTGCTGCAGCAGGTTCTCCGTGCGCATGTTGGCTTCGATCGTGTTGATGACCACGCCGATGCTCTCGGTGAGCTGATCGAGCAGCGCCTGGTGAGTGGAGTTGAAGCGCTCGAGCGAGGCGAGTTCCAGGACGCCCTTCACCTGGCCCTCGAAGATGACGGGCAGCACGAGGATGTCCTGTGGAGACCCTACGGCCAGCCCCGACGAAATCCGGATAGAGTCCGCCGGTACCCCGTGTAACAGGATCTTTTGCTTGTCCACGGCGCATTGGCCGACCAGTCCCTCGCCGAGGGCGAGCTCCTTGCCGTGGGCTCCCTGCCCCCCGGACGCATAGCTCGCAAACAGCCGCAATTTCTGACCCGCACCGGTCCCGCCCAATATATAGAATTCGGCCTGCTGCGCACCCACCACGGGCGCCAGCTCGGACAGGATCGCCTGGCCCACGGCGACCAGGTCCTTCTGGCCCTGGAGCATGCGGCTGAACTTGGCGAGGTTGGTTTTGCGCCAGTCCTGCTCCGTGTTCTGTTGCGTGGTGTCCTTCAGATTGCGGATCATCTCGTTGATGGTGTCTTTCAGGGCCGCGACTTCGCCTTCGGCCTGCACGGTGATCGACCGCGTCAGGTCACCCTTGGTAACAGCCATCGCGACTTCGGCGATCGCGCGTACCTGCGTGGTCAGGTTGGCGGCGAGCTGATTGACGTTTTCGGTCAACCCCTTCCACGTTCCTGACGCACCCGGCACCTTCGCCTGGCCGCCGAGCTTGCCTTCCACACCGACCTCGCGCGCCACGCTGGTGACCTGGTCAGCGAACGTGGCCAATGTTTCGGTCATGCTGTTGATCGTCTCAGCGAGTTCGGCGATCTCGCCCTTGGCGTCAACTTTGAGTTTCAGCTTCAAATCGCCGTTGGCGACGGCAGTCACGACTTTGGCAATACCGCGCACCTGGCTCGTCAGGTTGCTCGCCATGAGATTGACGTTGTCTGTGAGATCCTTCCAGGTGCCCGAGACGCCTTCCACTTGCGCCTGGCCGCCGAGGCTGCCTTCCGTGCCGACCTCGCGCGCGACGCGAGTAACTTCCGCGGCGAACGAGCGGAGCTGGTCGACCATCGTGTTGATGGTGTCCTTGAGCTCTTCGATCTCGCCCTTGACGTCGACAGTAATCTTTTTCGAGAGGTCGCCCGCCGCTACGGCGGTCGTGACTTCGGCGATGTTACGAACCTGACCGGTCAGGTTGCCCGCCATGAAGTTGACACTCTCGGTGAGGTCCTTCCACGTACCGGACACGCCTTTGACGTCAGCCTGGCCGCCCAGGATGCCCTCGGTACCCACCTCACGCGCCACACGGGTGACTTCCGAGGCGAACGATCGAAGTTGATCGACCATCGTGTTGACGGTGTTCTTGAGCTCGAGAATCTCTCCCTTGACGTCGACCGTGACTTTCTTCGAAAGGTCGCCGGCGGCTACTGCTTTGTTGACCTCGGCGATGTTACGAACCTGGCCGGTGAGGTTGCCGGCCATGAAATTGACGCTCTCGGTGAGGTCTTTCCAGGTACCTGACACGCCTTCCACGCGTGCCTGGCCGCCGAGGATACCCTCGGTGCCGACTTCACGAGCGACGCGTGTTACTTCGGTTGCAAACGAGCTGAGCTGCTCGATCATCTTGTTGATGGTTTTGGCGGTGCGCAGAAACTCGCCTTGCAGGTCACGGCTCTCGATTTCGAGTGCCATGGTCTTCGTGAGGTCACCCTGCGCGAAAGCACCGATCACGCGCGCGACTTCGGTCGTCGGATGGACGAGGTCGTCGATGAGCGCGTTGATATTCATGATCGAGTCGGACCAGAACCCGCTGACGTTGCCGAGAGAGGCCCGGTGACGCAGCTTGCCTTCACGTCCGACAACCTGGTTGAGGCGTTCGAGCTCACGCGCGGTGCGCACGTTGAGTTCAACGACTTCATTGAATGCCTCGGCGATGCGGCCGGCCTGGCCCGGCCATTCCTCGGGCAGACGCACATCGCTGTTGCCACGCTTAAGCGCGATCAGGGCGGCGAGGATCGCGCTCGTTTCACCATTCAGTGCCTCGCCAGGATGCTCCCGCTTGTTCCGCGGGGTTGCGGCACGGCTGCCGGCAACTGGGACTTTGGGGCGGCGGGGTGATTTGCGAGACGGTGGTGGGCTCTTGAATAAATCCATGGTGTTCTCAGGGGCCGCTCGCTCTCGTCGACGGGGGACGCCTCGAGTTGGGAACGGGTCCGATTACTTCGAAGTTATATCGCGCGAGGTAGACACCGAGACGGTAAGCTCGGCAATTCCTCAACCCCCCGTGAGTGTCGTGCGTGACACTACGGTCGTTTCAATCACCCGCGCGGAATCTTACGGGCTGTATGGAGCCCGGGGCAATGTAGGAATTGTTACAAGGAGCGTCGCCAGATGGCGTCACTCGCGCGCTGTATCAACGTACTACGCGCAGGGGACGGGCGTTTCTGGCGATGCCGAGCGCGCCGCTGCGAACTACTTCGAGCAGCTCCGCGTCGCGCGCGAGCTCGTTCACGAAGGTGTTGACCTCCGCTTCGCTTCCAGTGAGCTCCACGATGAAGCCATCCGGCGCCGGATCGATAACGCGGCCTCCGAGTCGCACTACGTGACCCCGCACAGTGTCGGTCCTCTCAGGCCGAACCTTCAGCTTGAGCAGAACGAGCTCGCGCTCGAGGTGCTCTCCGAGTGTCATGTCCTCGACGTTCACCACGTCGACCAGCTTGTTGAGCTGATTGGCGATCTGCTGAATGACAGCGTCCGAGCCCTTCGTGACCAGGGTGAGGCGCGATACGGTCGGGTCATCGGTCGCGGCGACGGACAGGGATTCAATGTTGTAGCCGCGGGTGGAGAACAGGCCTGCCACCCGGGCGAGCGCCCCGGCTTCGTTCTGGAGCAGGATGGCAATGATATGGCGCATGGCAGTCATGGTCTTGGGACGGATTTCTTGACGGGTCATGAGACCCATGATCCTGGCTTTGCGCCCAACCGGCAAGCTGCTAGGCTCAGTCGCTCCCCTGGCTATTTACGGCCTTTAGTTAAAGAGCGCGTCATGAGTGACACGGTAATTCAGCCCCGCCCCTTCGGGCATCCGCTTGCCGGCCAGAAGATGACCGGCGCCCGGATGATCATGCAGGTATTGGCGGATGAAGGGGTTACCGCGATTTTCGGGTACAGCGGCGGGGCTATCCTGCCGACCTACGACGCCGTATTCCTCTATAACGAGCAGCAGGGCGAGGCCGGCGAGCCGCCCATACCGCTCATCGTGCCCTCGAACGAGCAGAGCGCCGCCTTCATGGCTGCCGGCTATGCCCGGGCCACCGGCCGCGTGGGCGTTTGCATCGTGACCTCCGGACCGGGTGCCACGAACACTGTTACACCGGTGCGCGATTCGATGGCCGATTCGGTGCCGATTGTCGTGATTTGTGGCCAGGTGGCCAGCGCCGCGATCGGGACCGACGCGTTTCAGGAGGCGCCGGTGCCCTCGATTATGGGTGCCGTCGCGAAACACATTTTCCTCGTCACCGATCCGATGAAGCTCGAGGCGACCGTTCGGACCGCATTTGAAATAGCCCGCACTGGACGCCCCGGACCGGTGGTGGTCGACGTGCCGAAGGACGTGCAGAACTGGGAGGGTCTCTTCCACGGTGGCGGCATGCTGCCGATACCCGGTTACCGGCGCCGCATGAAAGAGCTCACCGAGCGGGCGGTCGATACTCACGAGGCTGCGCGGTTCTTTGAGATGCTCGGGGAGTCCGAGCGTCCGCTGATTTATGCCGGCGGTGGGGTGGTAAATGCGGGCGCCGCAACCGCCCTGACCGAGTTCGCTACCGCGTTCAATATCCCGGTCGTGACCACGTTGATGGGCATCGGGTCTGTGGATACGACCAGCCCGTCATGTCTGCGCATGCTCGGTATGCACGGCACCGCGTTCGCGAACTACGCCGTCGATGATTGTGATTTCCTCATTGCCGTCGGAGCGCGCTTCGACGATCGCGTGGCGGGTGTGCCGGCGAAATTTGCGAAGAACGCCAAGCGCATCGCGCACTTCGATGTGGATCGGGCCGAAGTGAACAAGGTGAAGCGTGCGCACTGGAGCTACATCGGTCTGCTCACCGAGGCCTTGCAGGCGCTGGTAGCGCATGGCCGGCGCGAGAAATTCAAGCGCGACTACACCGCCTGGCACACGCATGTTGCCGAGCTGAAGCGGGTTCACGCGATGAACTACGATCGCGCCAGCACGCTCATCCAGCCCTACTACGTGATCGAAGAGATCAACAAGCACACCAAGGGCGAGGCGATCATCACGACGGGCGTTGGCCAACATCAGATGTGGGCCGCGCAGTACTGCGATTTCCGCCACCCGCGGCTGTGGCTGACGTCCGGCAGCATGGGCACGATGGGCTTCGGCCTGCCCGCGGCCATCGGGGCGCAGATCGCGAATCCGCGCCGGCTGGTCATCGACATCGATGGGGACTCGAGCATCCGCATGAACATCGGCGAGCTCGAGACAGTCACCACTTATGATCTGCCTGTGAAGGTGGTTGTGCTCAACAACCACGGCGACGGCATGGTGAAGCAGTGGCAGAAGTTATATTTCAAAGGGCGTTTGTCCGCGAGTGACAAGTCACTGCACAAAAAGGATTTCGTCAAGGCCGCGCAGGCCGACGGTTTCCGCTATGCCGTGCGCCTCGACCGGAAGGAAGATGTCCCGCGCGTGATCGAGGAGTTCGTGAAGTTCGAGGGACCGGCCGTCCTCGAAGTCATGATCGATCCGGATGCGGGCGTATACCCCATGGTCGGTCCCGGACAAAGCTACGAGGAGATGATCACGGGCGACTTCATTCCGTCGCGCTATAAAGTGAGCATCAAGACTCCCGGCCCTTCCGAGATGTTCTAACGCATCACTCGAGCCGCCATGAAATATCTGCACACAATGGTTCGCGTCACCGACATCGACGCGTCACTGCGGTTCTACCGTGACGCGCTCGGTCTGAAGGAATTGTCGCGAAAGGACAGCCCGCAGGGCCGTTTCACGTTGGTGTTCCTCGCAGCTCCCGGCGACGAGTCGGCGCAGGTGGAACTCACCTACAACTGGGACCCCGAGAGCTATTCCGGTGGCCGTAACTTCGGGCACCTGGCCTACGAGGTGGATGACATCTACGCCACGTGCCAGCACCTGGCCGACCATGGTGTGGTCATAAACCGGCCGCCGCGCGACGGGAAGATGGCTTTCATCCGGTCTCCCGATAATATTTCCGTGGAACTGCTCCAGAAGGGGGCCGCCCAGGCGCCCGCGGAGCCGTGGAAGTCGATGCCGAACGTGGGAGTCTGGTAGCCCTAGTACCGGATGAAGCAGGGGGGTTGTATGGCCTGGTTCAGGCGCGGTTTCACCCTGCGCGTCTATGATCCCGGCCATTCCGTGCGGTTCACTCCATGAAGAGCTTACCCGGCCTGTTGATCGCGGCAGTGTTCGCGACTCTTACCTTCGCGTTCTGGGCGTTTCTCAACCGCCCGACGCTCGAGCCGCCGTGGCCCGCGCGGATCCAGGGGTTCGCGTTCTCGCCGTTCCGCATCGGCGAGGATCCCACGCACAAGGAAATGCCGACGGATGCGGAGATCGATCAGGATCTCCAGCGTCTCGAAGGCAAAACGCTCGCGGTCCGCACCTACAGTAACTTCGGCACCCTGGCCGACGTTCCGCAGCTCGCGGAGCGTCACGGCATCAACGTGACCGTCGGCGCCTGGATCGACAATCACAGCGATACCAACGAGACCGAGCTCGATACCGCGATCGAACTCGCCGGTACTCACATCAATGTCGTACGGGTGATCATCGGTAACGAGGTGGTCCTGCGCGGCGACATCCCCATCGAGCAGCTCGAGAAATACCTCGATAAGGCGCGCGATGCCATCGGCCAGCCCGTCAGCACCGCGGAGCCGTGGCATGTGTGGCTGGCGCACCCGGAGCTCGCCGAGCACGTGGACTTCATCGGCGTGCACCTCCTGCCTTACTGGGAAGGTGTGAGTGTCGAAACCGCGGTCGACTACTCGTTCGCGCAGTTCCGCCGCCTGCAAAAAGCCTTTCCCGGCAAGCCCATCGTGGTCGCCGAAATCGGCTGGCCGAGCCGGGGCCGCACGCGCGAGTCCGCGGTCGCCTCCGATTCCAACGAGGCACTCTTTCTGCGCCGTTTCCTCAAGCGCGCCGAGAAAGAGCAGATCGTCTACTACGTCATGGAAGCCTTCGATCAGCCCTGGAAGGCCTACCAGGAAGGTGCCGTCGGGTCGTACTGGGGCGTGTACGACGTGAACCGCAATCCGAAGTTCGAATTCCACAATGCCATCGTCCGGGTTCCGGAATGGCACGTGCTGGCGGCCATCTCCATTGCGGTGGCGCTCCTGGTGTTGGGTGTTTTGTATTTGAACAGCGATACGCTGCGCAACCGGGGACGCAGCTTCCTGGCGCTCGTGGTGTATACCGCGGCGACGATCGCTGTCTGGGTGTTCTACGACTTCACGCAGCAGTACATGACCGTTTCGAGTGTCGTGTCGGGAGTCTTGCTGCTGCTCGGTATGCTGGGCGTCATTCTCGTGTTGCTCGCCGAGGCGCACGAATGGGCCGAGGCCCACTGGGTCACCTATCGGCGGCGTCTCGGGGCGCCGGTGCTCGCGAACGGCGAGCCGCAGCCGAAAGTTTCCATTCACGTGCCGGCCTACAACGAGCCGCCCGAGATGGTGATCGAGACGCTCGATGCGCTCGCCCGCCTCGATTACTCGAATTACGAAGTGCTCATCATTGACAACAACACGCCGGACGAAAGTGTCTGGCGCCCCGTCGAGGCTCATTGCGCCTCGTTGGGCGAGCGGTTCCGGTTCTTCCATGTTGCCCCGCTGAAGGGCTTCAAAGCCGGTGCCCTGAACTTCGCCCTGGCGCGTACCGCACCCGACGCGAAGATCGTCGCGGTCATCGACAGTGATTACGTCGTCGAGCCGAACTGGCTGCGCGAGCTGGTACCCGGGTTCCAGGACCCGCGGATCGCCATCGTCCAGGGGCCGCAGGACTACCGCGACGAGGGCGTGAGCGCTTTCAAGGCAATGTGCTACGCGGAATACCGTGGGTTCTTTCACATTGGAATGATCACGCGCAACGAGCGCAACGCCATCATTCAGCACGGCACCATGACCATGGTCCGGCGGGCACAGCTCGACCAGGCCGGGTGGGCAGAGTGGTGTATTACCGAGGATGCCGAGCTGGGGCTGCGTATTTTCGAAGCCGGCTTCCAGGCGACCTATGTGCCCACGAGTTATGGGCGCGGCCTCATGCCGGACACTTTCATCGACTTCAAAAAGCAGCGCTTCCGCTGGGCCTACGGCGCGATGCAGATCCTGAAACGCCATGCGCGGGCTTTTTTCATGGAAGGCGGCCCGCTCTCGCCCGGGCAGCGTTACCATTTCGTCGCCGGCTGGTTACCCTGGGTCGCGGACGGATGCAACATGTTGTTCAATGTCGCGGCGCTCGGCTGGTCTGCCGCCATGGTGCTGGCGCCACAGCGGATCGACCCGCCGCTGGTCATGTATTCCGTGCTGCCGCTGTCGCTCTTCACATTCAAGCTGGCGAAGCTTGTGCATCTGTATCGCGTGCGCGTCGGCGCGAATTACCGGCAGACGGTGGCGGCCGCGATCGCCGGCCTGGCGCTCACTCATACGATCGGTACCGCGGTGGTGAAGGGCCTGTTCACGCGCAGCGAGCCGTTCTTCCGCACACCAAAGGGCGGCGAGTCCGCGCGTCTGTTGCAGGCTCTCCTCGCGGCTCGCGAGGAGTCGTTGATGATGCTCGGTCTGTGGCTCGCCGCCTGGGGTGTCGCGCATTCTCCGCTCCAGATGGGGCAGCAGGGACCGGACCGGCTCGCCTGGATCGTGGTGTTGATAATCCAGTCGGTACCCTACGCTTCGGCGGTGCTGGCGTCGCTCGCAAGCGCCTTCCCCTTGCCGGCGCGTGTGTTGGGAATCGGCTATCGCCGCATGGCTGTCCCGCGACACCGCGCGGAGGCGGACTCGCCGAGTTGACGCAGGTCGCCACCGTGGCGCCATGGTAAGCGTCGCGGGTGTCCGAGGCCCCACAGCGTATCCCGGACGGCTCAGAGCGATTGGCTCGATGCTGGTGGCCGTGGCGGCCTTCGCGTTCATGGACGCTACGCTCAAACTGTTCTCCCAACACTACCCGCCGATGGAGATCGCATTCCTGCGGGGTCTCGCGTCGCTGCCGTTCATGGCACTCCCGGCGCTCATCAAGGGCCGCTACCGGGATCTGAAGCCCACTCGAATCTGGATGCACCTGCTGCGCGGCGTGCTCATGGTGATCATGCTCGCCGGGTTCATTTACTCGGTGCGCACTCTGTCGCTCGCGAGCACGTATTCGATTTTTCTGGCGGAGCCGCTCATTGTCACGGCACTTGCGGTGCCGCTGCTCGGCGATCGGGTTGGGTGGCGGAATTGGATCGCCATCTCGGTCGGACTGGTCGGCGTGGTCGTCATGTTGAAACCGTCGGCCTCGAGCCTGGTGACGCTCGGGGCCCTGGCCGCCTTCGTTTCGGCGACCGCATACGCATTGAGCGTCATTCTGTTGCGAGTGATTACGCGCACGGACTCGACTACCAGTGTGATCGTCTGGACCGTGGGCCTCATGACCCTGATGACCGGCCTTCTCGCCGTTCCCGACTGGGTGCCCTTGGCACGCGAGCATTGGAAGTGGCTGGTGGCACTGGGCGTGTTCGGGGCCATTGGCCAACATCTATTGACCGAAGCGTTCCGCTCCGCGCCGCCTTCGGTCGTGGCGCCGTTTGAATACACCGCATTGCTGTGGGGCATTCTCATCGACTGGACGGTCTGGAATGTGTTGCCGGCGACTCGCGTTTATGTGGGCGGCGGTATCGTAATCGCGAGCGGCTTGTATCTGATCTGGCACGAGCGTTCACAGCGGCACGCGTTTGACAAGTCTTGCGCATCGACGCCTGCGCCTTGAGCATGTGGGTATGACAGTCGAAGCTTCCGAGAAGCGCGTAGAGCGCTACCTGCACCAATACATTCCCCTTTCCGCCGCCATGGGCGTGCAGGTGAGAGCAGCTACCGTGGAACACGTGAAGCTGGCAGCTCCCCTCGCACCCAACGTCAACCATACCGAAACGGTTTTCGGTGGCAGTGCGGCCGCACTCGCCACGCTGTCGGCGTGGACGCTGCTGCATTTGAGGCTGGAGGAGGCCGGACTCGAGGCGAGCCTGGTCATCCAGCGCAGCCGCATGGAGTACGAAAGACCCATCCCTGGCGATTTCGAAGCCGTTTGTGATTTTGACGACGTTTCCGCCTGGGAGCGCTTCAAGGTGACGTTCGCGCGACGCGGCCGGGCCCGTCTCACGCTCGCCGCACACCTCGTACACCTGGCGAACCGGGTGGCCTCCTTCGAGGGAGATTTCGTGGCTCTCAGTTAGTCGTGCCCGATCGCGGCCCCTAAATGCCAGGCCTCGCGCTCATCGCCGTTCTGCTCGCCGCGGTAACCCATTCGACCTGGAACCTGTACGCCAAGAAGGCCGCCGGCTCGCGGCACTTCGTGTGGTTGTACTCGGTCGGCTCGATCGTTCTGTATCTGCCCATCATCGCGTGGATCATGGTGTATGAGCGGCCGCATCTCGGCACCATCGAATACCTGGCGCTCTCCGCCACCGCCGTGCTGCACACCGGCTATTCGCTCGTACTGCAGGCGGGGTATCGGACCTCCGATCTGTCGCTCGTCTATCCCATCGCCCGCGGTTCGGGGCCCCTGCTGTCGTTCGTGGGCGCGACGATTCTGCTCGGGGAGCGGCCGACGGTGCTGGCGGGGCTGGGCCTGGTGCTGATCGTGGCCGGGATTCTGCTGGTCGCCGGCCTCACCCGCGAGCCGCATCGGGCGCCGAAGGCCGGTATCTTTTTTGGCCTGCTCACCGGTCTCTTTATCGCGGGCTATACCGTCAACGACGGTTGGTCGGTCAAATCGCTCGCTCTGTCGCCGTTCATCATCGACTTCAGCGGCAATCTCATTCGGGTGGTGGTCCTTACGCCTTTAGCCTTACGGGACCTTCCAGGGGTGGCTCGTGAGGCGCGGGTGTATGTCAAACCAGCAGCGGTGGTCGGTGTACTGGGACCTCTAGGCTACATCCTCGTTCTTTTTGCTATGCGGATCGCGCCGATCAGCCACGTTGCGCCCGCTCGCGAACTGAGCACTCTCGTCGGTACCTACTTCGGATCGCGCCTGCTGCAAGAGAAAGCCGTACCGGCACGCCTTGCCGGAGCAGTATGTATCGTGGTCGGAGTCGTAAGTCTCGCGTTCGCACAGTGAGCGCGGCGGTGCTGCGCGCGCCACTGCAACGAGAAATTCAACAACACTCATGGAAGTAAGTCGCCAAGCCGTGCAGAATGTCAGTGCGAGCTCGCCAACAAGGGGAAAACGCACCATGAGCAACGCGGATATTCGGGGACGATTCATCTGGCACGAGTTGGTGACGACCGATCCGGATGCGGCGTCCGACTTCTATTCGAAAGTCGTCCCGTGGAAGACGCAGGATTCCGGCTTGCCTTCCTACACATTATGGATGGCAGGCAAGACCCAGGTCGGCGGTCTGACCGGACTGCCGGACGGCGCGGCGGCGGATACTCCACCGCACTGGATTGTCTATATCGCCACCACCGATGTGGACGCGACCGTGGCTGAGGCTGAGCGCCTCGGCGGTAAGGTTATAAAGGGTGCCACCGACATTCCAAACATGGGACGGTTCGCGGTGCTGGCGGACCCCCAGGGAGCGACGTTCGCCGTATATACGCCTCCTGGCCCGCCACCCGAGGGGAGCACCGAGCCCAGCGGGCCGGGCGCCTTCAATTGGCACGAGCTCACCACGACGGATTACGCCGCGGCGTTGGACTTCTATGTGGAGCTTTTCGGTTGGGAGAAGGGCCCGGCTCACGACATGGGAGCCATGGGCATCTACCAGATCATCAATCAGAACGGCGCACAGGTCGGCGGTATCTACAACCTGAGCACCCCTTCGACGCCACCGCACTGGCTCAGCTATGTGGGAGTGGGCGATTGCGAGAAGGCGACTGCCGCCGCCAAGGCTGCGGGCGCGCGGATACTGAACGGGCCGATGGAAGTGCCCGGCGGTAGCTGGATCACCATGATGATGGATCCACAGGGAGGCGCCTTCGCCGTGGTCGAGCCGCCCAAAGCGGCGGCGCAGAAGCCGGCGGCTAAGGCGAAGAAGCCGAAGGCCGCTGCCAAGGCCGAAGCGCCGGCACCCTCGGCTCCGGAGCCCAAGGCGGCAAAGAAGCCAGCGGGTAAAGCCGCTGCGAAGAAGGGTAAGGCACCCGCCAAGAAGGCTCCCGCGAAAAAGGCGGTGGCCAAAAAGGCGGTCAAGAAGGCTGCTAAAAAGGTTGCCAAGAAGGCAGCCAAGAAAGCGGTGAAGAAGGTCGCGAAGAAGGCCGCCGGGAAGGCGGTGAAGAAGGGATCTGCCGCGAAGCGCGTGGCAGCCAAGAGCAGCAGCGCCAAACGGGGCAAGTCGGCAGCGAAGAAGAAGTGAAAGTGCTGGGCACGTAGCGCGGAGGCGGCCCGAGTCGATCGGGCCGCCTCCGCGCCGAGCTCATTGCGACTCGGTCTCGGCGGCCTTGCGGCGATCCGCGTCCAGTTGGACCGCGGCGTCGACCTGCTTCTGTGCCCGGGCCTCGGTTTCCTTGGCCTGGCGGGCCTGCTCCACCTCGGAGGCACCGGCGGCTGCGCCGGCGACGCTCGTCCCGGCCAGCCCGCAGCCGCTGAGTGTTGCGCTGAGGACCATGGTCGCGGTCAGCAGTGTGATGACTCTAGGCATTGCGGCTCCCTGAAAGGAAAATTGGCGGGAGTTGTGAATTTACGCCTGCCGACGGCGCACGCGAAGCAACCATAACGAACTTCGTGACGGGTTCCTTATGGTTCCCAATAACCCGTGGCAGTATGTTCTGCCTGTATCCGGAGCACAGCATGGTTAAAGGGACTGTCTCTAGCCGCTATGTCGAGGCCCAGCCGCGAGTCCGGCGAGGGTACTTCGAGAGTCGCTACGGGCAATTGCACGTCCACAATGCAATTCCTCCCGGAGGCGGCTTTGAAGAGGGCACTCCTCTCCTGTGCCTTCACAGGAGCCCGCTATCCGGACGTATGTTCGAGCGGTTCCTGGCGCTCGCCGGCCGCGATCGCTCGGTGTACGCGCCCGATCTGCCGGGATTTGGCGACTCGGATCCCCCGGGCTCG
Source organism: Steroidobacteraceae bacterium (assembly GCA_036270175.1). GTDB lineage: Bacteria > Pseudomonadota > Gammaproteobacteria > Steroidobacterales > Steroidobacteraceae > 13-2-20CM-66-19. The sequence continues at coordinate 25,974 of DATBCZ010000564.1, forward strand.
CGTCCGGCGATCGTCGACTACGCCGCGGCGATAGGTGACTTTCTCGAGAACATGCGCTTTCGGCAGATCGACGTGCTGGGGTACCACACCGGCTCGCTCATCGCCGCAGAGCTCGCGGTCACCCGACCGAAGCAGGTACGACGAGTCGTGCTCGTATCCGTGCCTCTGCTGACTGAGGCCGAGCGGGACTCCTCGAGGCGCGTTCCCCCTTCCATTGCGCCCGCCTCGGACGGGGCGCACCTGGCGGGTGAATGGCAGCGGATGGCGGAGACCTATGGACCCGGGGCGCCGCTCGAGCTCGTGACGGACGCCTTTGTGGAGAAGTTGCGAAATGGGCTGCATCCGGCGTGGCTGGCTCATGCTGCAATGCAATATCCCGTGCGGGAGCGGTTGAGTCTGATCACCCAACAGGTGTTGTTGATACGGCCGCGGGATGAGCTTTGGGATGCGACATTGCGGGCACGGGAGGTGCTGCCCAAAGCGCGCTGTATCGACATCTCCGAACAAGGAGCGGCGTTGTTTGAGGCCGCACCGGAGCTCGTGGCCGACGGCGTGCGGGATTTTCTGCGCGGCTGACGCTTGCGGTGGGCCGGGCGTCAGATTTAATGTGAAACCAGCCGTTTCACGACCCGCTGCGGCGCTACACTTTTCCTATAAGGAATTAATGATCGACGGGGATGCGCGAAAACCATGAGTGTGCAGCGCAAATCGTCGCCTTCGCCAACGTCACCCGCGGCTGAGAGCGACCTCGACACTACTGCCGAGCTTCCGGTGCTCGATGTTGCGGCGTACGAGGCTGCGACCACAGAAGAGCGGCTGGTCAACACTGACACCTGGATCATCCAGTCTCCGCTGGCTCGTGAGTCGAAGGAGGCGGCCAGCGCAGCGGCCGCGAGTACCCCTCCCGCGGCTGTTGGAGCTGCTGCCCCTGCGAGTGTTGCCGATG
>DATBCZ010000565.1:0-9856 GCA_036270175.1 Steroidobacteraceae bacterium
TTGGACATTCGAGCAGACATCGCCATTGTCGGCGGAGGCATCATGGGCTCGGCGCTCGCCTATTGGCTGACGCGCCTGGAGCCCGGCGCCTCGGTCGTCGTCATTGAGCGCGATCCAACATACGCGACGGCCTCCTCGGCATTGTCGGCGGCCTCCATCCGTCAGCAGTTCACTACGGCGGTCAATATCCGGATCTCGCAGGCGAGCGTCGAATTCCTGCGCGCCGCCGGCGAGATCCTCGAGGTCGACGGGTCGCACCCTGATATCGGCTTCACCGAAGCGGGATATTTATATCTAGCGGGCGAATCGGGGGTTGAGTCGTTGCGCCACGCGCATGCCATCCAGACTCAACATGGTGCGGAAGTCGCGTTGCTCAGCGCGGAGCAACTCGCCGAACGTTTCCCCTGGCTCGAAACGACGGACCTCTCCGGGGGTGCGCTCGGCTTGCGCGGTGAAGGTTGGTTTGACGGTTACCTGCTCTTGACGGCGTTCGCGCGCAAGGCGCGTAGCCAGGGTGCTCGGTTCGTGCGCGGCGAGGTGAGAGAGGTTGAGGTTAGAGACCGGCGTGTTACCTCGGTAGGGCTTGCCGACGGGTCGCGAATCGCCTGCGGACACCTCATCAATGCGGCCGGCCCCTGGGCGCGCTCCGTCGCGAAGCTCGCGGGGGTGGAACTCCCGGTCTTTGCGCGTCGGCGAACTGTTTACGTCGTCGCCTGTCGAGAGGTGATGATGCCGTTTCCGCTGTTGATCGATACTTCCGGCTTCTGGATCCGGCCGGAGGGGCAGACCTTCATCGCGGGTCTGCCACCCGGCGAAGATCCGGATGACGCGCCACTGGAGCCCGAGTACGACCTCTTCGAGTCCGTGCTATGGCCCGCGCTGGCGGCGCGCATGCCCGCTTTCGAGGCGGCCAAGCTCGAGCGCGCCTGGGCCGGGTACTACGAGATGAACGTGTTCGATCACAATGGGATTGTGGGTCTGCATCCCGAGGTCGCAAATTTCGGCCTCATGAACGGATTTTCAGGTCACGGCATGCAGCAGGGCCCGGTCGTCGGGCGGGGCATGGCCGAGCTCATTCTCCACGGTCGCTTCATCACCGTGGATCTTGCGGCGCTTGCCTATGAGCGGCTCCTCGAGGGGCGGCCGCTCCTCGAGTTGAATGTAATCGGATAGGCGAGCCGTCCGGTTATGATTCGTTACAGGCCGGTAGTGTGGCGCGCGCGCATCGGGATAATTTACTCTGGCGGCTTGTTCCCCTAAGTCGGGAACCGGACAAGCTTGGCAGACGTTACACTGCGGGGATCGCCCGAAAGAATGAAACGCTTTGATACGGCCTAGTTCGCGACCTACCACCGAGCGCGTCGCTTGCCCCGATTGCGGTCTCATGCAGATGCTGCCCGTGCTCGGTCGCGGGCAGACCGCTATGTGTCGGCGCTGCGACAGCACGCTGGCGGGTCCGGCGACGGGGCGTGTGGATGCGCCGCTCGCGCTGGCTGGCGGGGCGCTTATGCTGTTACTCGCCACGCTGGTGTGGCCGCTCATGACGGTCTCGAGCCTTGGAGCAGCGCGCGAGAGTTGGCTCGACACGTGCGTGACTGCGCTGTGGGGCCAGGGCTTCCTGTCGTTGGCCGCGCTGGTGGCCGCGTTCACCGTGGCGCTCCCCTGCATCTACCTGGCATTACTGCTGTGGGTTCTGATTGCGCTGCGTTTCGACCTCGGTGGCCCGCTCGGTCGACTGTTTCGCTGGGTGCAACACCTGCGGCCCTGGATGATGATCGAGGTGTATCTCGTCGGGTGCTTCGTCGCGTACAGCCGCATCAAGGTCGTCTCGACGATCGAGATCGGCGTCGGCGGGTGGTGTCTGTTGGGAGCCTCGTTATTGTTTTTGCTGGTCCTGACACAGTTGGACGCGCGGACGGTATGGGAAGCGCTACCGGTCAAAGCAGCCGCGGGAAATGGCGAGGAGACTATCGCCTGCACTGTTTGCGATCTCGTGGTGACCGGCACGAAGGAGGGTGGCGATTGCCCCCGCTGTGTCGCGACGCTGCATACGCGTAAACCCGACGCGTTCAGACGAACCACGGCGCTCGTCATTACCGGCTTTCTGCTCTACGTGCCGGCCAACTTCATACCGGTGCTCACCACGGTGCGCCTCGGTCGGGCGGACGAGAATACGATCCTGAGCGGCGTCATCGAGCTCGTCCACAACGATCTGTGGCCGCTTGCCATCATCGTATTCTCGGCGAGTATCATTCTGCCGCTGCTGAAGCTTTGTGGGCTCACCTGGATGCTGATTGCGACACGCCTGCGGTCGCGGCACCTGCTGGTTGGACGCACGCGGTTCTACCGGATGATCGATCTCGTCGGCCGTTGGTCGAACATCGATGTGTTCGCCGTGTCGGTGTTGATCGCGGCCCTGCGCTTCGGGGCGTTGACCGAAGTGCACGCCGGGAATGGGTTGGTTGCTTTTGCCGCCGTGGTGATCGTCACGATGGTCGCGACGAGCGTCTTCGATACCCGGCTCATGTGGGATGCGGTATGACCGAAGAGCGGGAGAAAGAAGTTGCAGCGCGGGTGAAGGGACGGCGTTGGTTCGCCTGGGTCTGGGCCGTGCCCATCATCGCGACCGGCATCGTAATCTGGCTGGCATGGCGCTCGCTGGCGGATCGAGGTCCGATGATCACCATCGAATTCAAGGTCGCCGAGGGGCTGCAGGCGGGGCAGACGAAGATCCAACATCGCGATGTGGACGTCGGCACCGTCGAATCCGTCGAGCTGACGCCTGACCTGTCGCGAGTGCTGGTTCGCGCGCGGATGACGCGCCAGGCGACGCCTTTCCTGAACGAAAATACCCGTTTCTACATCGTTGCGCCGCATGTGGGCGTCGGCGGAATCTCGGGGCTTTCCACCATAGTGTCGGGCTCGTACATCGAGATGTATCCGGGCCGTGATGGCACTGCCCAGCGGAGCTTCGTCGCTCTCGATGAGCCGCCGATTCTGCCGCCGGACTCGCACGGGCGTTTCTTTACACTGGAGTCGACCGATCTCGGCTCCCTGACGCGTGGCTCGCCTATCTCTTATCACGGTGTATCCGTCGGAGAAGTTGAGGGTTACCTGCTGGCGGCCAACGGCAGTCACGTGACGGTGACGGCGTTCATCCGCTCTCCATGGGATAACCTCGTGCATCCGGAAACACGCTTCTGGAATGCGGGCGGTGTCGACGTGTCCCTCGGAGCGCAGGGCGTACGAGTCAGAGCCAACTCATGGCAGCAGCTATTGTCGGGCGGCATCGCATTCGAGACTTCCACCGAGGTGTTGGCGAAGCCGCCGAGTCCCGCCGACGCCGATTTCCCGTTATTCGACAACAGAGAAAGCGCACTGCGTGCGCCTCGTGGACCTGAGATCGTTTATGTGGCGGCGTTCGAGGGGAATCAGCGCGGAGTCCAGCCTGGGATCTCGGTAGAGTTGCAGGGTGATCTGGTTGGCGAGGTGAAGGAGGCTCATCTGAAGTACGACGAGCGTCGCCACACCCTCGTGACGCAGGTGACCTTCGCCATCGACCCCGACCTGGTGAAGATCGAGGGCCTGCCGAATCAGCCCGGCGTCGATTCACGCGAGGTCGTCGGGGGATGGCTAAAGACGCTGGTAACCCGTGGCATGCGGGCACAAGTGGCCTCGGCAAGCTTCCTGACCGGGCAGAAGCTCATCGGGCTCGAGATGACCCCGAATGCGCCGCCCGCGCGCATCGAGCAGGTTGGCAGGAATCTCGAGTTTCCCGCCACCTCTTCGGGCGATCTGACGGAGATCCTCCAAAGCGTGCGCGGCGTGTTGAAGAATCTCGATCGTGCGACGTCCGGACCACAGCTCGGGCATGCGCTGCAATCGCTCGACCAGACACTGACTCGCCTGGATAATATCACCCGCGATGTCGAGCCCGACCTCAAGGGGCTCGTCAAGAGCCTGCGCGACACCGCCGATGCGGCCCAGGGGACGCTATCCGCCGTGCAGGTCATGATGGGCAGCAATTCCAACAGTCCGGCGAACACGGACCTGCCGAAACTCATGCGGGAGCTGGAGGATGCCGCCCGCTCCGTGCGGGTGCTGGCGGATTACCTCGATCGCCATCCGGAGTCGCTGTTGCGCGGTCGCAAGGGGGAGAAGGAATGAGAGGGCAGCGGTTTGCGGGATCGATGGGCGCGGTGCGGCGGCGGGGGCTGGCACGGCGAGACCACCGGCTGGCGCGGCGCGTTCATGCGGTTGGGATCGCCCCCGTGATTGCGGCGCTGCTGCTGGTTGGCGCCTGCTCCTCCAGCCCGGCGACCCACTTCTACACGCTTAGCGACACCGCTCCGGAGGCGACGCCGCCCGTCGGGGTTGGCTGGGTGCGCATCGTCAACCTCACGATTCCCGGTGAGCTCGATCGACCGGAGTTGGTTCGCCGCATCGGGCCGAACCAGCTGAGTATCGCGGGGTTGGATCGCTGGGCCGCTCCATTGGATGAGACGATTCGACGCGCCTTGTCGGATGACATCGCTCGCCGGGTGCCGACTCCCGTGCCGGGGCAACAATATGCGGTGTCTGTGGAAATTCGCGAGTTCTATGGCGATAGCACCTGCAACGTGAGCTTGCGTGCCGGCTGGACGGTGAAGCCGTCTCATCCGGAGGGCGCGCGGTCGGCGAATCCGGTGCCGGCGAATCCGGTGCCGACGAATGAGGACATCCAGGTTCCTTCGAGTGGGTCCTGTCCGGCCACGCTGGCGGCGACCATGAGTATTGCGCTGGGGCAGTTGAGCGACCGGATTATTGCGGGAGTCGCGCGCTGATCCGTCGTTTGGGGGATGCCATGCCGCCGCTCGTGCCGCTAGGATTGAGGCAATCCTCAGGAGATACACGTGGACTACAAACACCTTGGCGGGTCTGGTTTGAAGGTGCCGGTATTGAGCTTCGGCACGGCCACGTTTGGCGGCGTGGGCGATTTCTTCAAGGCTTGGGGCTCCACCGACGTGGCCGAGGCGAGGCGCCTCATCGACATCTGCCTCGAACACGGCGTTAATTTCTTCGATACCGCTAACGTCTACTCGCGCGGTCGCTCGGAGGAGGTCCTGGGCGCCGCCCTGGCAGGACGCCGCGGTGATGTCCTCATTGGAACCAAAGCTACGTTTCCGATGAGTGACAGCCCGAACGACATCGGGTCATCGCGCTACTCGCTGATCCGTGCTTGCGAGGCGAGCCTGCGACGGTTAGGTACGGACTACATCGACGTCTACTACATGCATGGCTTCGACGCGACGACCCCCGTTGAAGAGACATTGAGCGCGCTCGACGATCTCACCCGGAGCGGCAAGATCCGCTACATCGGCTGCTCGAACTTTTCGGGTTGGCATCTCATGAAGTCGCTCTCTGTTTCCGAGCGCTACGGCTGGTCTCGTTATGTGGCGAACCAGGCGCATTACTCACTCGCCTCACGCGAGTTCGAGTGGGAGCTCATGCCGCTGGCGCTCGACCAGAAGGTCGGGACCGTCGTCTGGAGTGCACTCGGTGGCGGCGCGTTGAGCGGCAAGATGCGTCGTGGCCAGCCCGTCCCCACCGACAGCCGCCTTTCGCAGGCGGACTTCCTGGCGGGTACCCGGTCCGACAAACTCTACGACACCCTCGACGTGATCGATCAGATCGCCAACGAAACCGGGAAAACCGTGTCCCAGGTGGCCCTACGCTGGGTTCTGCAGCGTCCTACGATCGTCAGCATCGTGGTGGGGGCCAGGAACGAGGCGCAACTGAAAGAGAACCTGGGGGCGGTGGGGTGGTCGCTGGACGCGGGACAGATGGAGCGGCTGGATTCGGCCAGTGAAGTGAAGCCGATTTATCCCTATTGGCACCAGCGGACTTTCGCCGCCATCAACCCGCCGCCGGTACCGGTCGCGGCAGAGAAAAAGTAAGGAAAGCGTACGCGTCATATCCCCGCGCCGCTGCACTCGACTGGCGCCTCGTAACCCGCAGGCGCGGCGTCGCATCGGTGCTGCGCGCCAGCTACGCTGCGTCGCGCGGGTGCCCGCATCCCCACGGGCTGCGGCTTTTACTTTTAGTTACGGTTACGATAGGCGTCGACCAGCCTAGGGCACACCTGCCCGCGCAAGGGGAGGCCAATGCTTACGCGTACGACAAAGCGCTACGTCATAGCGCTCTCCATCGTGGTTTTCCTCGTTGCGTTGTATACGGTGGCGGGGTTTTGGGCGGTTCCGCATTTCCTGCGCTCGGGTCTGACCGATTTCGTCAGCACGCACTACAAGCGCAAACTCTCCCTGGGTGAGATCCGCTTCAACCCGTACACGTTCACGCTCGATGTCGCCGACCTTTCGCTTCCCGACAGTGACGGCGAGCCGATGCTGGCGTTCGGCCGACTGCACGTCGACCTCGAGATCATCAGCCTGTTGCGACTCGGCCCGAGCTTTCACGAGATCGTGCTGGAGCGGCCGTTGGTCCGTACCGTGGTCCGACGCGACGGAAGTCTGAATCTCGCCGACCTGGGGAAGGGATTCGCCAGTGCGCCTGCCGCGACTCCACCACCGAAACCGTCGGAACCGATGCGGCTGTTCATCGATCGGTTCGCGGTGATCGCCGGTGGTGGAACATTCGAGGATTTGAGCCATGCGACGCCCTTTCGAGCGGAGTTCAAGCCCATTGCGTTCGAGTTGCGCAAGTTCAGTACGCGCGCGAAGCCCAACTCCGGCGACAGCAACGAGTACTCGCTGACCGCAGCTTCGACCGAAGGCGAGCGACTCGATTGGAACGGCGTGTTCCTCCTCGAGCCGTTGTCTTCGCACGGCACTTTTGCGGTCACCGACCTGCACGCGACTACGATCTGGAGTTATCTCCAGGAGCCGTTGCCCATGGACATTCGCTCGGGCGTCATTGCCGTGAAAGGCGAATATAACTTCGACATCGCCGGCGACGCGCCAGCCATCAAGATCGACGTCCACGACACGACGGTCACGGACCTGAAACTTCGCCCGCGGCAGGGGACGACAGACTATGTCGTGTTGGACAAGCTCGATGTCCAGGAAACGAAGGTCGATTTGAACAAGCGGGCCGTGGATATCGGGAAGGTGAGCCTCACCGGGGGTGAGGTGAATGCGTGGCTGAGCCCGCAGGGGCAGTTGAATTTGCTGGAGTTGACAACGCCGGCGGGGGGCGCGGGTGGGAAGGCGGTGCCGCCGGCCGCGGCGACCGCACCGCGCGCTGCGGCTCCTGCGGGTGATTCCGCGACCGCACCGCACGCTGCGGCTCCTGCGGGCGATTCCGCGACCGCACCGGGCGCTGTGGCTCCTGCGGGTGATTCGGCCGCCGCACCGGGCGCTACTCCTCCGCCCGCCACGCCTGCATCGGCCACGCCGCCACCGGCATGGGTCATTACGGCGCCTGACATTACCGTCGACGGCTTCAAGGTCGCGGCGGAGGACCGTCAGCTCACGCCCGCTCTTGCGGTGGTGCTCGACAAAATCAACATGCACGTTGCCGGGTACAACACGACACCAGCGGCACACCTCGACGTCACCGCGCAAACGACTATCAACGGCAGTAGCACTCTCAACGCGACCGCGCAACTGTCTCCCAGCGGTGGTGACGTCACCGCCCACGTCGATCTTGCGCAGTTCGACCTCGCGATGCTTCAGCCGTTCATCGCGCAGCAGACGGCAATGACTTTGCAGTCAGGGCGGCTCGCCACCCAACTCGACATTAAGAAAGCCGCCGACGGCACACTGTCGGTCAAAGGCGATGCCGGTGTGGCTGGCCTGCGAACCGTGGACGAGTTGAAGCAGTCCTTTATCAAGTGGAAAGACTTGCGCGTCGCGGGCATCGATTACAACTCGCAGCCCGCGTCCCTCAAGATCGCTAGCATTACCGCTCACGAGCCCTACGCGCGCGTAATCATCGCGCCGGACCGCACGGTGAATGTGCAGGTGGTGTTGGCCGGCCCAAGCAAAGGCGCCCCGAGCCTGGCAACCCAACTCGGTGAGGCCAACACGAAGGCGGGGGGCGTGACCGTGGCGGGTGTAAAGGGTGGCTCGCCAGCCGCCCAAGCGGAGGTTAAGGATATAAAGGCCAAAGCCGCGGCAGACGCCAGTGGCAAAGCCACCGATGCGACCGCGTCGGCGTCGAATTCCAACACCAAAGCGACCGACGCCGCCGCCGCAGCGTCGAATGCCAACACCAAGGCCGCCGATGCCGCCGCCGCAGCGTCGGGTGCTAACACCAAAGCCACCGACGCAACTGCCGCAGCAACGGACGCCAACAGCAAAGCCGCCAACGCCACCTCCTCAGTACCCGCGGCCGCCGCGGATGCCAAGGCCAACCTCGCTAGCGCGGGCGCCTCAGCGACCGCCGCGGCGGCAGATGCCAATGCCAAACTCGCCAATGCGGCGGCGTCCGCATCTGCCGCGACGGCGGACGCCAATGCCAATGGTGGCAACACACGCGCTACTGCTAAGGGGTCGCGTCATTCACGCAAGCCGCGAGCCTCCCCGGCTGGCGCGGCGGCTTCCGCATCCGCGCAACCTGCCGCCCCCGTCATGCCGATGGCCATCGGTACCGTGCGCGTCATCGACGGCTCAGTGAACTACGCTGACTTCTGGATCAAACCGAACTTCGCGGTGGGCATCCAGTCGTTGAACGGGAGCATCGACGGGCTGTCCTCCGATCCGAAGTCGCGCGCAAAAGTGAAGCTCGAGGGCAAAGTGGATCGCTATGCGCCGGTGAGCATCAACGGCCAGTTGAACCTGCTGGCGGCGACGGTGTATTCAGACATCAAGATGAACTTCAAGGGTCTGGAGCTCACCACCATGACGCCATACTCGGGGCATTTCGCCGGCTACAAGATCGACAAGGGCAAGCTGTCTGTCGATCTCTCCTACAAGGTCGATCAGCGCAAACTGGCTGCCGAGCAGCATTTTGTCATTGACCAGTTGCAGCTGGGTGAAGCGGTCGACAGTCCCGATGCCGTGCACCTGCCGCTGAAACTGGCGGTTGCGCTTCTCAAGGATCGCAACGGCGTCATAGACCTGCCATTGCCCATCACCGGCAGCCTCGACGATCCGCAATTCAAGGTGGGTCCCATCATCTGGCACGCGCTGATCAACCTGTTGGAGAAGGCGGTGACGGCGCCCTTCGCGGCCCTCGGACGTCTGTTCGGCGGGCATGGCGAGGATATGAAGTTCATCGACTTCCCGCCCGGCAGCGCGGAGCTCGATGGCCCATCCAAGGAAAAGCTGGAGTCCCTGACCAAGGCGCTCCAGGAGCACACCCAACTCCAACTCGATGTGCCGATCGCCTACTCGCAGGACATCGACGGACCGGTGCTCGCGAAGCAAAAACTCAACCAGAAGCTCGTGGCCCGCGCGCACGGGGATAAGTCGACGAAAAAGCCGGTGGCGCAAGCTTCCGGCAAGCAGTCGTCCAACAAGCAGAACGCCGACGCTGCGCAAAGCGCGGCAACAGCGGCTTCGGCAGCCGCGTCGCCGGGGGCCGCGCCCTCGCAAGGCGCGGCGCAGGTCGCCACGCCCCTAGGAGCCACCCCGCCTGGAGCCGCGACGCCCGGAGCGCCGCCGCAGGCAGCCAGTGCCGACGCGTCACAACCCGCAAGTCAACCGCCCGAGCCGCTCGACCCAGCGCTAGCCAACCCGCTCGAGCACTACCGCCTGTTGCTCGCGGAATACCAAGCCGAGCTCGGCAAAGACGCCGACCTCCCTGCAACCGCCGCGGCCATCCAAAGCGCGAAAAATAAGAAGGATGCGCCACCGGTCGAGACCGCCATCCCCGAGCTGGAGGACGCCATCGCCGGCCAGATCGGCGTCTCCGACCT
>DATBCZ010000566.1:0-22785 GCA_036270175.1 Steroidobacteraceae bacterium
ACCCAGGCCTTCGCAACCGGGTCCACCGCTCACGGGGGTGGGCCAAAGTTGTTGCCGCTCCATCGCATCCGTCAGGCATCGCAAGAAACTTGTCCCTGACATCATACAAGAGCGGCGTTGCTTGGCCACCTGTGGGAACTCCTCCACGGGCCAAAGCCACGCCGGCCGCGACGCGGGCGGCGGGCGAATCGACGTATTACGGCTTGAGCTGCGGCAGTTCCGCTGAGCCAAGAGGATCCAGATCACCCGTTAGGGTTGTGCTTTCCCTGTGACACTGCCGGCAGTTGGGGAAATATCTCACTTCGGATGCAAAAAAATTCTGCTCCGGGTGCGGGGGGCCGCTCAGTCCTCGCTGATGCTGCGGAAATCGACCCCCAGCGAGCGCAGTTTGCGATAAAGATGGGTGCGCTCCATCCCGACGCGCTTGGCCAGTTGACCGACCTTACCATTGCACAATAGCAGCTGCTGCTGCAGGTAGGCGCGTTCGAATTGCTCGCGGGCCTCGCGCAGCGGCAACGCCAGCAGGTCTTGTTTTACCAGGGGCTCCCCCGGGGGTGCCTGCACGGCGAGCTCGCGCTCGATCTCCTCCAGGCGGATCTCCTCCGGTCCCTTCTGTATGAGCAGACGATGCACCAGAGTTTTCAACTCGCGGACATTGTCCGGCCAGGGATAGTTACGCAGGCGGTTCTGGGCGGCCACGCTGAACCGCCGGAAAGGCAGCGCTTCGGAATCCACCACTCGATCAACATAATGTCGCAGCAGTTCCGGAACATCTTCGGCATAGTCGCGTAGCGGCGGCGTCCTGACGATCAACATGTTGAGATGCGCCAGCAGGTCCCGGCGAAATCCCTCGGGCCCCGCCCGGTTCTCGATGCCGGGCTGCGCTGATGACAGCACCCGACCTCGGAACTCGATCTGCTCGGTACCACCGAGCCGCGTGAAGCGTCCCGACTCGAGCACGCCGACGATCAGCCGCTGCACGGACGGCGGCAGATCCTCGATCTCGTGAATAAACAGTGTGCCGTCGGCAACTTCCTCCAACACGCCGGCGCGGCCCGCGCCGGCCTCCTCACGACCAAACAACCGGTTCTCGGCGTCGACTTCCCGCAGGCTGCTGGCGACCAACGTTACGAACGGCGCTGCCGCCCGCGGACTGCGCTCGTGCAGATAACGCGCAAAGGCCTCGCGACCGGAACCAGGCTCCCCGATCAGGAGCACGGAAGAAGGATTGCCCGCGACCTGCTGCAGCTCGGCGCGCAGCTGCTGCATGATCTTGCTCTTTCCAATGGGCGCCAACAGTTGTGGCGCAAACATCTTTCCCGACCCGCGACGACGCTTGCCGGCATCGAGCGCCCGCTCGACCGTGCGCAGCAGCTTCGCCAGTGACAACGGCTTTTCAACAAAATCGAATGCGCCCAGGCGGGTCGCCTCGACGGCGGTTTCGACGGTGCCATGACCGGACATCATCACTACCGGGCAGCCATCGGTAGTCGAGGCCGACCACTCACGCAACAGGCTTATCCCATCGACATCCGGCATCCAGATATCGAGTAGCACGAGGTCGGGACTCTGGCGAGCCCGCGAAGCGCGGGCTTGCACCGCGTTGGCGGCAACATCCACCTCGTAACCCTCTTCGGAGAGTATCTCCTTCAAGAGGCCGCGGATGTCCGCCTCGTCGTCGACCACCAGAATGTGTGGACCGCTCATGCTCTCTCCCTCCGCAACTGCTCTCTGCGTTCGCGCGCGCCCCCCGTGGCGGACCGTGTACTGTCCTTCACTGGAAGCACGACGCGCACGCGTGCTCCACCTTCCGATCGATTATCTGCGTCGATCCGGCCGCCATGCTCCTCGACGATCTTCTTCACTATCGCCAGCCCGAGGCCGGTACCTTTGGGCTTGCTTGTAACATAGGGATCGAATACCCGGCCGAGGAGCTCGCGCTGGAAACCCGGGCCATTGTCACACACGGTGACGACCGCGTAGGCGGCATCGCCGCCGCTCTCCAGCCGCGTGGTGATCTCGAGCGTCGGCGTTTCGACTCCATCGAGTGCTTCCAGCGCATTGGTCACCAGGTTGTTGAGAATCTGCCGTACCCGGCCGCGGTCGGCCTCGACGGCCTCGAGCTTTTCGTCGAGCGCGAGGTGGATTGCCGCGCGCGGGTCCTGGGAGCGATACAGGTCCGCCACATCCTGCACCAGCTGGTTCAGGCTGAAAGGCGTGATACGCATTTCAGGGGCCCGTGCGTATTCGCTGAACGCGTTGACCATCTGCTGCATGGTCTCGACCTGCTGCACGATGGTGTGCGTCGCCCGATCGAGGATCTCGGCATCGGCGGGTTTCATAGTCGGGAGCAAGCGTCGCCGTAACCGTTCAGCAGACAACTGGATAGGCGTCAAAGGGTTCTTGATCTCATGAGCGAGCCGCCGCGCGACTTCGCCCCACGCCGCATCACGCTGCGCCTGCAGAAGCGCGGTGATGTCATCGAACACGATGACATAACCCATATCACTATCCTCGCCGGGCAGAGGGGTGCAGGCACACATCAAGGTACGGCGGCCCGCCTGGCTGTCGAGGTCGAGCTGCTCGCGCCACTCTTCCCGACCGCCGGCGAAACGGACCGCGATCGCCGCAACAAACTGTCCGAGCCGCTCGTTGCTCGCCGCAAGTTCCGGTAAGGAGCGGCCGGTGGCGGCCGACAGATCCGTGCCCAGGATAGACCCGGCGGCATGATTCGCCATGCGCACCGTCAACATCCGATCCACGGCGACAACACCCGTCGACAAGCGCGCGAGAATGATCGCCAGCCGCTCGCGCTCGCGCTCCACCGCCTGCTGGCTGTGCGTCGCTTCCTCGCGCGCACGCCGCAGGCGCTTCGTCATGTCGTTAAAGGAGTGCACGAGAAAGCCCATCTCATCCCGTGACGGCAGTGGCAGCCGCGTTCCAAAATCGCCCTTGCCCACTGCACGGGTTCCCGCGATGAGATCCTGCACCGGACGCACCAGACGTTGCGCCGAAAAGATGGCGCCGTAAATGGCCGCCAGCATGGCCAGCAGCAATACCAATGTCAGGGTGAGCCGGAAGCTGTATTTGAGCGGCTCGCGCATCGCCGCCAGATCGCCGTACTGCGAATACGAGCGCTGCACAGCCTCGGTGAGTGCGGAGAGCTGCGCCGGCACGGTATAGATGGCTACGACATAGCGACTTTCAGTGCTGGCGCGAGTGGCGCTAGTGGTGGAATCGCTGACGGCCGCCGCCGTCCTGATGAGGTATTTTCCGCTCGAATCCGAATCATCGAGGCTCACGTAGGGCCGAAGTTGGCTTACCTGCCTGACCAGATCCGACGGGGGCCGTGAGGGCAATGTCTCGAGCGGGTTTTCGAGACTCGCCGCAATGATGCGCTCGTGCTCGCCGAAGAGAACGATCTCCAGTGCCTCCGAGGCATGCCGCTCGTCATCCAACCGCGTCTGGATATCTTCCGGGGAGGTCTTGGCAAGCAGGCGGGCCAGGGCCTCGGTTCTTTCGGAATACTCGCGCATCCGCAGGCCCAGGGCCGCGCGGGACAACACGAGTGCGTCATTCAACCCCTGTTTCACCTCGACCTGGAACCAGCTATCGATGCCACGGTTCAGGAACTCGAGCGAGGAGAGATACACAATCAGCAGCGGCGCGACGACCAGGGCGCCGAAAATCATCACCGTGCGCGCGGTGAGGCGCGAACCGGGCACATGGTCACGATAGTCACGGAAGAGCTGCCACAGCTTGCGCGCCAACAGGATCACCAGCGCGATCACACCGATGACGTTCAGAATCAGCACCGCCGGCTGCAGGCGGCCGAACTCCGCGGAGTTCTGCACACTCTTCAACAACAGCAGGAGCGCGCCGGCACCGATAGCGGTCCAGAGAATGAGCATCGCGGCGCTGCTCGGACGCAGGCGCCTTTTAGTCTCCTCGTCGTTGTTCACACCGGAAGTGACCATGAATACCACTCGCTCACGCGGTGCCAGTCGCCGGCCCAGAACATCAGCGCGCGCAACGAGGCGGGTAACTTCCCACGACGGACCCCCGCGCGAACACTGATGACGTAGTTACCGCCGTTGAGTAGCGGCTCCACGAGAATGGGCCACCCATCGATCTTGCCAAGATAGGCGAGCGCCTCCTCGAGTGTTGGGAAAGTCTGCTGCTCATCGCTCTTCACGTCGCGAACGACATAACGGTCGCTGACGGCGTGATACGCCAGTTCCCGTCTCAAAGTCAGCTCCACGATGCTCGCGTTGAACCAGAACCGCCGCTCCCGATCGACCCGCGTATCCAGATCAAACGTCAGGGTGACCCCATCGCGCAAGGCGTCCCTGATAGCAGGATTCACCGGATACTCGACACGGGCGTGCAACAGGAAAACGCCGTTATCGATATTTACGTAGGCGGAGCGGACCTCGAGCACTCCGTCGAGCGCATCCGCGAAAGCGAATACGCTCCACGCAGCAAGGATCAGGGAGCCCCAAGCCAGTGCGAGCCAGCGGAGCTGCCTCCCGGCCGGTTCGCGTGTTGGATAGCCGCGTAGCATGAATGCAACGAGAGACCGTGCGATGGTACTGGGACTAATGATAAACGCTTAGATTCCGATCGTTGTCTTTTCGACACAAGCATAATAGAACCCATCGGTTCCCGCCTCAGGTCCCGGCAGCAGCTGCACCCCCGTGCCCCGCTCGAGGGCCCCGGGCGCAAGGACCCCGGCAGGCAGGACTATGGCGCGCGCGGTGGACTCAGTCTGAAGAAACCGCTCGACGACCGCCCGGTTCTCGTCTGGAAGCACGGAACAGGTGGAATAAAGCAGCCGGCCGCCCACGGCCAACATTCCAAAAACCGCCCGGAGAATCTCGAGCTGGGCTGCTGCAAGGACCTGGATGTCGTCGGTCCGACGTAGCAGCTTGATGTCCGGATGCCGACGGATGACCCCCGTGGAGGAACACGGCGCGTCGAGCAGGATGCGGTCGAACGGCTTCCCGTCCCAGAAACCGCCGGGCTGCCGGATGTCCGCCACGACGAGCCGGGCGCTTCGGCCCAGGCGCCGCAAGTTTTCCTCGATACGCCCGACTCTTTGCGCATCGATGTCGACCGCTACGAGCTCTGCCAGCCCAGCGGTGTGCTCCAGCAAGTGGCCCGTTTTACCCCCGGGAGCCGCACAAGCATCCAGCACACGCATTCCCGGCTGCGCTGCCAATAACGGAGCCGCGAGCTGCGCGCCGGCGTCTTGAATGGAAACGCGGCCTTCGTGGAAGCCTGGCAGGGCGGACAGCGCAACCGGCTCGTCGAGACGCACAGCGGTGTGCGTCCAATCAACCGCCTTTGCAACAACACCGGCAGCCGCCAGATCTGCCAGATATTGCTGTCGCTCCTGACGAGACAGGTCGAGACGCAACACCATTGGGGGATGCATGTTGTTGGCCTCGAGAATGTTCCCGACCTGCGCTGGCCACGCGTCCGAAAGACGCTTTACTAGCCACGGCGGGTGTGCCGTGCGGCCCGCTAGCTGCGTATCGACACGGGCGAAAAGAGCGGCGCGTTCGCTTACAAACCGACGCAAAACCGCGTTCACGAGTCCAGTGGCACGCTCCTCTTTAAGCATGCGCGCCGCATCCACCGCAGCGTGCACCGTCGCTTGAGGGGCGTTGCGCGAATATTCAACTTGGTGAGCGCTCGCCACGAGAAGCGCGTGCAGCGGGTCGACCAGCCCTTTGGGCTTTGTAAGGAGCATCTCGATGGCGGGCGCTAGTCGGAGGTACCAGCGCACGCTGCCGAGCGTGATGGCGCGGATTGCCGCGCGCTGTGGAGAAGATTCGTAAGGCGCCAGAGCGACATCCGACGATCGTCCTTCCACGACGATAGAGACGATGGCGCGAGCAGCGTCAGCGAGCGCTGGTGCGCCGGGCGCCCACGGCGTTCTAACCAAGACGGCGGCCTGTCAGTTGGATGCCGCGAGCGAAGTCGGCGGCAGGGACCACGCGCCGGCCTGGGCGTTGCAGCTGGCGCAACGCGAGCTGGCCGCGCCCGCATTGGACAAGGAGGGAGTCGTCACGAACCGCGACGATCGTGCCGGCATTTCCGATCGATCCGCCGCTATCTCCGGTAAAGGTGTTGTTTTCGCCAGCCGAGTCGCCGGGAGAAGTATTGCTGCTCTCCCTCTCCGCCTTCGCTTCAAACACCCTCAACTGCTCCCCGTCCAGCCGGGTCTCGGCCACAGGCCAAGGGTTGAACGCCCGCACCTGCCTCTCGATCTCCAGCGCATCGCGCGTCCAGTCGATGAGCGCCTCGGCCTTATCGATTTTTGCCGCATAGGTAATGCCCTCGGCGGGCTGCGGGGTCGGCTGCAAGGTCCCCGCGGCGTGCCCCTCGAGCGCCCCCAAAAGAGCCGCGCCTCCCAGTGTGGCGAGTCGATCGTGCAGTGAGCCGCCGGTTTCGTCGGCCCCGATAAGGACCTCTTTTTGGAGCAGCATCGGGCCCGTGTCGAGCCCCACATCCATGAGCATGATGGTCACGCCGGTTCGGGCATCGCCGGCCAGAATCGCCCTTTGGATCGGGGCGGCTCCGCGCCAGCGAGGCAGTAGGGACGCGTGGATATTCAGGCAACCCAAGCCCGGAATTGCGAGAGCCTCCCGCGGCAGAATTAATCCGTAGGCGACGACGATCAGAACATCAGGGCGCCACGCCGCGAACTCCGCTCGACCCGCCTCGTCTTTCAGGGTCTGCGGCTGGGCGACAGGGATTCCATGGGTCAGGGCAGCAGCTTTGACAGGGCTGGAGGCAATCTGACGTCCCCGCCCCTTGGGGCGATCCGGCTGCGTCAGAACGCCTACGACGTCGTAGCCAGCAGCTAGCAGGGCCTCGAGCGGAGGCACGGAAAAATCGGGAGTTCCCGCAAAGGCGATGCGCAACCCACTCACGAGCTGTGCCGTGCCGAATTCGGACAGGGGCGATGGGTGTGGTCGGGCGGAGGCAGACGGTGCCCGGGCGCGATCAGTTCGCGCGCCGCGCGCTGCCGGCGCCCTCACGCGCGCGCCCTGCCCGTTCCTTACGCTCCTTCTCGAGCTTCTTCCGAATCCGCTCGCGCTTAAGGTCCGAGAGGTAGTCGACGAACAACTTCCCTTCGAGGTGATCTATTTCGTGCTGTATGCACACGGCCAAAACGTCGTCGTAGTCGCGTTCGAAGACCTCGCCGTTCCTATCTTGCGCACGGACACGCACCTTCGCAGCGCGCTTCACGTCCGCAAAACTGTCGGGGACCGAAAGACAACCCTCTTCGGAACTCTCCTCGCCCTCCCGCGACAGGATCTCGGGATTGATGAAAACCAGTGGCTGATCACGATCCTTCGACACATCGATCACTATGACGCGCTTGTGCACATCCACCTGTGTGGCGGCCAGGCCAATGCCCGGGGCGGCATACATCGTCTCGAACATGTCGTCGACGAGCCGTCCAATCTCGGCATCGAACTGGGTCACCGGCTGGGCACGGGTGCGCAGGCGCGGGTCGGGGTATTCGAGGATGGTTCTCAGGGCCATGATCTGAAATTCCGGTTATCAATAGACCGCATCGCAGTCCAAATGTTCTGAATACGCTCTAAATCAGCGCCTGTCTCAATCTTCAGACGCCGGCGGGGCTCTCGTGATCCACCGCACAAAGTTGACATTAAATCGTGTGCCGCCGAGGCCTGTGCCAGTATAACAACTTGATCGGTAGGCATACCGGTGTGCCGGTCATGGGGCAGGCTTGGGGGTGCGTGCCCATCCCCGCCTCGTGTGATTGAGGAGTGGAGCATGGTCTCAAATCAAGTACTTGGAGCTCGCCTGACCGGACTAACGGTTACCGCGGGCCTGCTGGTCTTATCCGTCGCCCTTTCCGGGTGCTCCTCGCGGCACTCCCGCGACGGTGAGCCGGTCGAGGCACCCATCGCCAGCACGCAATCCAGCGTTCCGGGCGAGCGCAACACAAGCGAGCTGACCGCCACCGAAGCGGCCATCATGGCGGCACCCGCCAACCAGGTGTCCTCCACCGCCGCGCCTCCGGACGCCGGGATCATCAATCCGAGCGCACCCAAGAGCTACGTCGTAAAGCGTGGTGACACCCTCTGGGGCATCGCCTCGATGTTCCTACGTGATCCCTGGTTATGGCCTGAGGTCTGGTATATCAACCCCCAGGTCGCCAACCCCCACCTCATCTATCCCGGCGATACCCTCGCCCTCGCCTACGGTGCCGATGGCCGCCCACAGATCCGCCTCGAGCAGGGCGGTGCGGCGCGCCTGGACCCGCGGCTGCGCAGCGATCCCATCGATGGAGCCATCCCGACCATTCCCTACACCACGATCGCGGCGTTTCTATCGCGGCCGAGCATCCTGACCGCGGACGAGGTGAAGCACGCGCCTTACGTGCTCGCCTTCCGTGACGATCACGAGGTCGCCGGTCAGAACAACGAAATTTACGTTAAGAACCTCAATGGTCCCGACCGAGCGCGTTACAGCGTCGTGCACGTCGGCGAGCCGTTGCGCGATCCTGATGACGGCAAGGTCGTCGGCTACGAGGGCATCTACACCGGTACGGCGTTGGTCTCCAAGCCCGGCGAAGTCACGAAGGCCGTGCTGATCGACACCGCGCGGGAAACCCTTCGCGGCGACAAGGTCATGCCGACGGACACTGACGTACCGTTGAACTTCCTTCCCAGCGCGCCCCGCACCAACATACGCGGCCGCATCCTTCTCGTGGTCGACGGTACCGACCTCATCGGCCAGTTCCAGGTGGTCGCCATCAACCGCGGTCTGCGCGACGGCATCGGCAACGGCACGGTGCTCGCGATCGATAGAGTTGGGGACAGCGTCCGCGACACTTGGGGAAACGGCTCGAGCTTTACCCGCAAGTCAGAGAGCTTCACCTCCTTCGCGAAGCACGTGAAGCTGCCGGATGAGCGGACCGGCACTTTGCTGGTGTTCAGGACATTCGACCGCGTGAGCTACGGGCTCATTCTCGGTGCCACCGACACCATCAGACTCAACGACATCGTTCACAACCCGTAACGCCGCGCTCCAACACAGTCCACTTCTAAAACAACGCCCACGGTGCCATTGCGCACTGCGGCTGCGCGCCCCGGGCTAGGCGCCCCCGGGCGTTTGTTTTTGCGCACTTCGCTCAATTTCACCTAGGCGCCAAACGCGTGACACTCCTCTATGCTGAAGGGCATGGAGATGGCGACAAAAATCCGTGCGATGTTGGCAAGAGCACCGGGTCTGACGGCAGAGCACGTGCGCGCGCTCTTCGCCGCCATCGGTGACGAAGCCGCCCCCAACTATCCCGCGCACGTCCTGCGGCAAGTTGGTATACCGGCCGCCGCCCGCGCCTTTCTGACCTCGCCCGACGAAGCGGAGCTGGTCTGCGACCTGCGCTGGATCGACGCCAGTGGCGCGAAGCTCATCCTGTGCACCGATGCAGCTTATCCGCCACTATTGGCGCAAACCGTGGGTGCCCCGCCGGTGTTATTTGTTCTGGGCTCCGTAGAGGCGTTGCACTCGCCCCAGCTCGCGATAGTTGGGTCGCGCCATCCCACCGTCGCGGGACGCAAGGCGGCGCGGGATTTCGCAGCCTGCCTCGCGCGCGCCGGACTGACGATCACGAGCGGGCTCGCCGTGGGCGTGGACGCGGCAAGTCACGAGGGCGCGCTCCTGGTTGACGGCGTCACTGTCGCGGTGCTCGGCACCGGCTTAGATGCGGTCTACCCTTCCGAAAACACCCGGCTCGCGGCTCGCATATGTGCGCAAGGGGCGCTCGTGTCAGAGTTCCCGCCTCGTACGCAACCCTCGAAGCGCAATTTCCCACGACGCAATCGCATCATCAGCGGGCTTTCACACGGCACTTTGGTCGTGGAGGCGACGTGCCGTAGCGGCTCACTCATCACGGCGCGATGGGCAGCCGAACAGGGGCGCGACGTATTCGCAATACCGGGTTCTATACATAGTCCGCTCTCGCGCGGCTGTCATAAGCTCATACGCGACGGCGCGAAGCTCGTGGAGGTGGCTGATGATGTTCTCTCCGAGCTGCAAATACCCTTGTTCGGACAAAGGGTTATGCCAGCGACGCACGGTCGGAACCGCGCTGCCCCATTGGACAAGGAGTATGAAATGCTGTTAGATGCGCTCGGCTTCGAACCTGCAACCATCGATGTTCTGGTCGAGCGCACGGGCCTGCCGGGCGGATCGATAGCCTCGATGTTGCTGATTCTCGAGCTCGATGGCTGCGTGGCAGCTCTCCCGGGCGGTCGTTATGACCGCATACCTGAATGATGACCGGCAGCGTTCTCGACATCCTGATTTACGTTTTTGACCGCTACATGCTCGACGAGGTACCCGAAGTGCCTGAACGCGAGCATCTCGTGCGGGACCTGGAACGTGCCGGCTTCGCGCAGGCGAATGTCGAGCGCGCGCTCGACTGGCTCGCCGATCTGGCTTGCGAGCGTGATCGCCCGCCCTTGCCTTTGTCCACAAAGGACAAAGAAAGGGGGCCGACGGTGCGGATTTTCTCCGACGGCGAGCTCGCGCGGCTGTCGACCGAGTGTCGTGGGTTCCTGTTCACGCTCGAGCGTATGGGCATCCTGTCACCGCAACAGCGTGAGATCGTCATCGAGCGCATGTTGGCCTTGGACGCCGACGAACTCGACACGGAACAGCTGAAGTGGGTCGTGCTCATGGTGTTGTCGAGTCAGCCCGGACAGGAGTTGGCGTTCGAGCGGCTCGAGGATCTGGTATCCGATGCGCGTCCTAACGCTCCGCACTGAAACCGTGCGGCGGACACATCCGGCACAGGTCCGCGGTCCGTCCGCGGTTTTTCGTTTTTGGCGTACGGTGCGTACGGTCAGGGATATTCAGTAAGCAATGGCAGACAACCTGGTCATAGTGGAATCGCCGGCCAAGGCGAAGACCATCAAGAAATACCTTGGCAAGGATTTCGAAGTGCTCGCCTCATACGGGCACGTCCGCGACCTCGTACCCAAGGAAGGCGCTGTCGATCCCGAGAAGGGATACGCCATGAAATACCAGGTGCTCGAGAAAAACGAGCGCCACGTCGATGCCATCGCGCGCACGCTGCGCAAAGCGAAATCGCTTTACCTCGCAACCGACCCCGATCGCGAGGGCGAGGCCATCGCCTGGCATTTGAGAGAAATATTGGATTCGCGCGGCGACCTGAAGGGCAAAGACGTCCATCGCGTCGTGTTCTACGAGATCACACGCAACGCGGTTCGTGAGGCAGTGGCACAACCGCGCGGGCTCTCGCTCGATCTCGTTAACGCGCAGCAGGCGCGGCGCGCGTTGGATTATCTCGTCGGTTTCAACCTCTCTCCACTCTTGTGGAAGAAGGTGCGCCAGGGGCTTTCCGCCGGGCGGGTGCAGAGTCCCGCGCTACGGATGATCTGCGAGCGCGAAGCTGAGATTCTCGCGTTCATTCCGCAGGAGTATTGGAGTCTCGACGGCGAGGGCTCGCACACAGCGCAGACCTTCCCGCTCAAACTCGTCGAATACCGCGGCCAGAAAGTGGAGCAATTCAGCTTCACCAACGAAACCCAGGCACGCGAGGTCGAGCGGACCATACAGGCTGCGGCACACGGCGAAGCGCCCGCTGACGGCCCGGCGGATGGCCGCCCCGGTCAACTGCGCGTTATCGCCATCGACCGGAAACAGCGTCGCCGCAATCCGGCGCCGCCGTTCACCACCTCTACATTGCAACAGGAGGCCGCGCGCAAGCTCGGTTTCAACGCGCGGCGAACCATGCGCCTGGCGCAGCAGTTGTATGAAGGTCTCGACATAGGTGGTGACGAAGGTAGCGTCGGCCTCATTACCTACATGCGTACGGACTCGGTATCGCTCGCGGCTGAAGCGATCCAGGAGATTCGCGAGGTCGCGACCAGGTTATACGGAAAGGCTGAAGTCGCCGACGAGCCGCGTATCTACAAAACGAAATCGAAGAATGCGCAGGAAGCGCATGAGGCCATCCGCCCGACCTCCGCCGCGATTACGCCTGCCAGCATCGAGGGCAAGATCGAGGACGATCACTTCCGACTGTATTCCCTCATCTGGAAGCGCGCCGTCGCCTCACAGATGAATCACGCGGTCTTCGACACTGTCGCCGTCGACATGCTCGCCGGCCCCGATGGGCCCGACCGGCATATGCTTCGCGCGAATGGCTCTACACTCGTGAAGCCTGGCTATATTTCGGTATACCAGGAAGGTATCGACGACGCGAAAGCGGACGACAGCGATCACGTGTTGCCACCGATGACAGAGGGTGACACGGTCGATCTGCTGGCGATGCACGCCGAGCAACATTTCACCGAGCCTCCGCCACGCTACTCCGAAGCTTCGCTCGTGAAAGCCCTCGAAGAGCATGGCATCGGCAGGCCCTCCACCTACGCCACGATCATCTCGACCCTGCAGGATCGGGAGTATGTCGAGATGGATGCCCGCCGCTTCATTCCCACCGACATCGGCAAGATCGTGGGCCGCTTCCTGACGGAACATTTCCACCGTTACGTGGAGTACGGTTTCACGGCGGCGATGGAAGACGAGCTCGATGCCGTCTCGCGCGGTGAAGAAGAGTGGACCGTGCCGCTCGACAAGTTCTGGAAGCCCTTCATCGACCAGGTCGAGTCGATCGAGAAGAATGTGACGCGCGAGCAAGTCGCGCAGGCGCGTGAGTTGGGCAAAGACGCCGCGACGGGTAAGCCGGTCACGGTGCGCATGGGCCGCTTCGGACCGTTCGTACAGATCGGAACGAAGGACGACGAGGAGAAGCCCCGCTTCGCCGGGTTGCGCCCGGGGCAGAAGATGGACACGATCAACCTCGCGGACGCGATGGACCTGTTCCAACTTCCCCGCACCCTGGGGGTAACCGCCGACGGCGAGACGATGGTGACCAACGTCGGGCGCTTTGGGCCATATATCAAATACGGCAGCAAGTACGTCTCGCTGAAAGAGGACGACCCGTATACGGTCACCCACGAGCGCGGGCTCGAAGTCATCCGCCTCAAACAGGAAGCGGACGCGAACCGTCTCATCCTGGATTTTCCGGACGATGGCATCCAGGTGTTGAATGGCCGCTATGGGCCCTACATTACCGACAAGAAAAAGAACGCCAAGATCCCGAAGGATCGCGACCCCAAGACGCTCACGCTCGAGGAATGCAAAGCCCTGATCGCGGCGGCGCCGGAGCGCGGCGGCGGCAGGTTCGGACGCTTCGGGCGTAGCAAGAAGGGCGCCGCGGCAGCGCCCGCGGCTGGTGCAGCGGCGGCCGCTGAGGGCGGTAAGGGCGCGGGCAAAAAGAAGAAGGCGGCGAACGGAGTCGGGAAGGCTGCGGACGGCCTGTCGGCGGCCAAAGGTGCAGATGGCGCGGCTGCGCGCGCAAAAGGCGTGGGCGCGGCTGCGAAAAGCGCAGGCGCGCAGGCCGGCAAGTCCTCGGCGAAGGGCGCGGTCAAAGCCGGCGCCAACGCGATGGGCGCCGGTGCCGCCGCGAAACCAACTCACTCCACGCCGGCATCGCAGGGTTCGGCTGCTTCAGCCGCAGCGCCCCGTGGGGCTGCGCGGGCGACGGCAAAGAAAGCGGCCGCGCACGACGGACACAAGGCTGCGCCGACTGCGGCGAAGGCCAAGGCCACCGCGAAACAGGGTACCGCTACGAAGGCGCCCGCCACCGGCAAGGCTTCTGGCAGCCGCCCGCGAGGCGTGAAATAGCAGTGGTGTGAAATAACTGAAGTACCGACACTCCTTTCACGCAGGTAGCTTCGCTGACGTCCACAAACACGTCACGCTGCTGGCGTTGCTGGGTGCGCTGCAGCGGAAAGAGAAAGGCTTCCTCTATCTCGAGACTCACGCGGGACGCGGCGCCTACGATCTCTCCCAAGGCGGAACGGAGGCCGAAGGCGGCGTGTCGCGCTTTTCCGCCACGGCAAACAACTACGAAGAATTGCAGCGATATGCCACACGGCTCGAAGAATACCGCGCAAGGCTAGGCAGCCGGCGCGCGTACCCCGGCTCCCCGCTACTCGCTGCAAGCGAGTTGCGACCGCAGGACCGCGCGGTGCTGGTTGAGCTAGTGCCCGCCGAAGCGCGGGCGTTGGAACTCGCCGTCGCTGACAACTCACACCTGCGCGTCGAACAGGGCGACGGTTTTGACCGGCTCCGCGCATGGCTACCACCAGTCGAACGCCGCGGCCTCACCTTCATCGACCCGCCTTACGAGGAAACGAGCCGTGATTTCGAACGCGTCACGGGAGCGATCGTAGAGGCTCTGCGCCGGTTCTCGACAGGGATCATTGCCGCCTGGTATCCGGTTAAGGAGGAGCGCGATATCGCCACCTGGCAGGCGGGGCTGGCACGGGCTCTCGACGGGCCGGCGCACCGATGCGAGACCCTCGTGGCCGAGTTATGGTTATATCCTCGCGATTCCCGCGTTGGACTTAACGGATCGGGGATGCTGATTGTGAACCCGCCGTACCTTCTAGCCGAGCGCATGCGTGTATGGTTGCCGGAATTGCAGGCGCAGCTGGATCGGGCGGCGTTGCCGACCGGACAGGCGGGGGGTACGAGCATCCGGCTTCTGACGCCAGCGTGAGAGACGTTCCCGCCCCTGAGCATCGACACATGACCGCGAGCGCAGCAGAAACGACGGACCAATATGGGGTAGTGGGACACCCGGTCGCCCATAGCTGGTCGCCGTTCATCCATGGTCTGTTCAGCCGTGAGACCGGCCAGGCGATGACCTACCGGCTGTATGACTTCGCGCCGGACGCTTTTCACGAACGGGTGCGTGAGTTTTTCAGGCAGGGCGGCCGCGGACTCAACATCACTCTGCCCCACAAGATCGCTGCGGTGGACGTCGCCGACGACCTCACCGCGCGGGCCGCGCACGCTGCGGCGGTAAATACCTTCGCGGTCCGAAATGACGGCACCATCCTCGGCGACAACACCGACGGCACCGGTCTCGTCCGCGACCTCTGCGATAACCAGGGAATCGTCATCACCCACCGCCGGATCCTCATGATCGGCGCGGGGGGAGCGGCACGAGGCGTCCTGGCGCCGCTCCTCGCACTCTCACCCGCCGAGATCACGATCGCGAACCGGACCCCGGAGCGGGCCGAAGCGCTCGCCAAGGCCTTTGCAAAACTCGGCAAGACCCAGGGTGTTGGTTTTCGCTACATCGCGGGTGGCGCCTACGATCTCATCATCAATGCGACCTCCGCCAGCCTGAGCGGCGACATTCCGGCGATTCCGCCAGCGGTGGTCGGACCCGACACGGTCTGTTATGACATGGCCTACGGAAAAACGGATACACCTTTCGTCCGCTGGGCTCTCAAGTTGGGCTGCGCGCGCGCCCTGCAGGGCTGGGGCATGTTGGTCGAGCAGGCGGCCGAGTCATTCCGCATCTGGCGCGGGGTGCGCCCGGCGACCGCGCCGGTACTGGAGGCTCTCAAGGAGCGGGCGGCGCTGCCGAGCATGAGCGCGCAATAGCATCGCCGCAACGGGGCCTCCGGCGACAGGGCCTGCGGCAACGAGGCCCGCGGCAACCGCACCGGGGGCGATAGCGAGGCGCTATCGCATCGTTACGAGCTCTTCCGCCACGGTGGGATGGATCGCGACCGTATCATCGAAGTCTTTCTTGGTGGCCCCCATGCGCACGGCGACCGCAAAGCCCTGCAGCATCTCATCCGCCCCATCGCCCACGATGTGCACACCAACGACACGCTGCTCCGGGCCTACGGTGACGAGTTTCATGTCACACCGCGGCTTCACGGAAGTCATCGCGTAGTACATGGGAATGAAGCTCGAGGTGAACACCTTGACGGCCGCGTCACCATACTGCTCGCGCGCCGCCGCCTCCGTCATTCCAACCGTGCCGATCGGCGGATGCCCGAAGACGACCGTGGGAATGTTGTTGTAATCGAGATAACGATCGGTCATGCCGCCGAAGACCCGATCGGATAACCGCCGCCCAGCCGCAATCGCAACAGGAGTGAGCTGCGCGCGCCCTGTTATATCGCCGACCGCGTAGATACTCTCGGCACTGGTGACCTGGTACTTGTCAGTGGTGATGTATCCGTATGAGTCGAGCTCGACGCCGGCCTTCTCGAGTCCGAGCTCGTCCGCCACCGGTCCGCGGCCAATCGCCCAGATGACCGTGTCGAAAGGCTGCAGGCGCCGCCCGTCGCGAACAGTCAGCTCGAGTGCTCCGTCCGCATTACGCGCGAGCGCCTCCGGCCATGCGCTCGTGACGACACCAACACCCGCGTCGCGGAAGATCTTCAGGGTCGCCTGCCCGATCATGGTGTCGAAGCCCTTCAGACAGCTCTCGGTCCGCAGCACGAGCGTCGTTTTCGACCCGAGCGCGGCGAGAATTCCGGCGACTTCGATCGCAATGTAGCCGCTGCCGACGACCGCGACCCGCCGCGGCCGATCCTCGAGCTCGAAAAACCCATCGGAGGTAATCCCGAGCTCCGCGCCGGGAATGGCGGGAATGAGCGGCCGGCTACCCGTCGCAATCAGGATATGTTTCGCGTGGAGCCGGCGGTCCGCCGCATGCACTGTATGAGCGTCCAGAAGGCGTCCGTGACCGCGGACGAGCTCGACTTTGTACTTCGAGAGCAGGCTCTCGTGGATGCCGTTCAGGCGCAGGACGTAGGCGTCCCGTTTTTCTTTCATCAGCGGCCAGTCGTGCCCGTCGCGGGTCACCCGGAACCCGTATTCGGGGGCATCGTGCAGCCCCGCGGCCAGATCGGCGGCGTTCCACATCACTTTCTTCGGGACACAGCCGACGTTCACGCAGGCACCGCCGAGCCGGCCCGATTCGATGAGAGCCACGCGTGCACCATATTCTGCCGCGCGCTTGGCAGCCGCCAGGCCACCACTCCCGCCACCTATTACCACCAGGTCGTATTGGTCGGACATATCACCCAGGACTTCCAATGGCGCATTTCGGCCCTCATGGTACATGGGGACGTGGGGGGCGGAACTCCATAGAATGGGGTCCTCCCACGGAACGAGACATCCATGGAAAATCCTCTGCTGGGGCATGAGCCTCTCCCGCCTTTCGCCCTGATTCGCCCCGAGCACGTCGAGCCCGGCGTACGCGAGATTCTCGAGCGCAGTCGAGCCCGCATCGAGCAACTGGCGGCACTGGGCAAGCCGACCTTCGCTACGGTCATCGAGCCCCTGGAGGAACTGCAACACCAGGTCTCACGCACGTGGTCGCCGGTGAGCCACCTGAACGCGGTGCTGAACTCCGATGCGCTGCGGGCGGGCTACAACGCCTGTCTCCCACTGCTGTCCGCATACCAGACCGATCTCGCGCAGAGCGAGTCGCTCTACCGGGCGTATCGAACGATCGCCGAGGAAGAAGGGGCCGCGCTCGCTCCGGTGCAGAAGCAGGTCATCGAGCATGCCCTGCGCGAATTCCGGCTCGCCGGAGTCGGCCTGCCGGTGGAACGCAAAGAGCGCTTCAAGGCGGTGATGCTGGAGCTCACCCAACTGCAGGCAAAGTTCGAAGAGAACGTGCTCGACGCCACGAACGGATGGACGTACCACGTCGCGGATAGCAGCGAGTTACGCGGCCTGAACGAGATGCTGATTGAGCAGGCCCGGAAACGCGCGCATGAAAAGCGCGTCGAGGGGTGGGTGCTCACCCTCGACCAGCCGACGTATGTCGCCGTGGTCACCGACGCGGAATCCGCCACTTTGCGGCGCGCTTTCTACGAAGCCTGGACGACACGCGCCTCGGATAAAGGGCCGAACGCCGGTCGCTGGGATAATTCCGAGGTCATGGAGAACATTCTGCGTCTGCGCCACGAGGCCGCCCGGCTGCTCGATTTCCGCAGCTACGCAGACTACGCGCTGTCGACACGAATGGCGCGCACCGTCGGGGAAGTCATCGAATTCCTTCATGAGCTCGCCCGCGCGGCGCGGCCCGCGGCATTGCGAGAATTCGCAGAACTCGAAGCCTTCGCCGGCCATCCGCTGTCCGCCTGGGATGTGGGCTTCTACGCGGAACGGCTGCAGCGCACGCGCTACAGCGTCTCGCAGGAAGAGCTGCGCCCGTATTTCCCACTGCCGAAAGTGCTCACCGGACTGTTTGAAGTTGCGGAGCGCCTGTTTGGTGTCCACATCCGGGAACGGCAAAATGCGCCCGTATGGCACTCGGACGTGCGCTTCTTCGAGATCGAAAGTAGCTCGGGACAGGCTATCGGCAGCTTCTATCTCGATGCCTACGCGCGACCCAACAAACGCAGCGGTGCCTGGATGGATGAATGCGTCGGCCGCAAGCGGCTCGACTCAGGATCGGCCCTGCCGGTTGCGTACCTGGTGTGTAACTTCCTGCCGCCGAGCACGAACCGCCCGGCACTGCTGACACACGACGACGTACTGACGTTGTTTCACGAGTTCGGCCACGGACTGCACCACATGCTGACCCGGGTCGACTATCCGAGCATCGCCGGGATCAACGGCGTCGCCTGGGATGCGATGGAACTGCCGAGCCAGTTCCTCGAAAACTACGCCTGGCATCCCGACGTACTGCGGCAGATCTCCGGGCACTTTCAGACCGGCGCCTCCCTGCCCGTGGAAACGCAATCCAAACTCATCGCAACACGCAGTTTCCATGCGGGCCTGCAGACCATGCGGCAACTGGAATTCGCGCTGTTCGATTTCCGGATGCACTCGGAATACTCGCCGGAGCGTGGCGCACGGATCATGGAGATCCTCAACGAGGTGCGCGGCGAAGTGGCCGTCGTGCCCGTGCCGGAGTGGAACCGGTTTCCCAACAGCTTCGGACACATTTTTGCCGGCGGTTACGCAGCCGGCTACTACAGCTATAAGTGGGCGGAAGTTCTGGCAGCCGACGCTTTCTCGGCCTTCGAGGAAACGGGTGTGTTCGACCGTACGACCGCGCAGCGCTTTCTCGATACCATTCTCACGCGCGGCGGCAGCCGGGACGCACTCGAAGCCTTCATCGAGTTTCGCGGGCGCCGGCCGGACGTCCGCGCGTTGTTGAAACAGCACGGCATCGACGCGTGAAGTACGGGCGAGCGCTGTTGTTGCTGCCGGCGCTGGCGGCGGTATCCGCAATTCACGCGGAGACCCTGTACGTCATTGAGCAAGTCGTGGTGAACGTGAACAGCGCGCCGGATGCGACCGGAGAGCGCATAGCCAACATCAAGAGCGGTGACGCGGTAGAGGTCCTCGACCGGCAGGGCGATCAGATCCAGGTGCACCTGGCGAACGGCACGGAAGGGTGGGTGCGGAAGTCGTATCTGTCGGCTGAAGAGCCCGCGCGCGTCCGCCTCGGCGAGCGAACCGCCGAAGTTGAAAAGCTCAAACAGGATGTTACGCGGCTCGAGGGGGAATTGGCGGCGGCGAAGACGGCGTCGCGCGGGAAGCCCGGCGGTGCAACAACCAACACCTCGGCTGGCAACAGCGCCGCTGGCTCGCCCGCGCCGGCAATGCCATCCGCAGGCCCAACGAAGTCGCCCGCAGACGCGGCGCACGCGTCGGTACCCGCGCCAGCGGGCGCAGAGGAGAGTCTCCCCGCCGAATCGGGTGCGGCCGAGCAGTCCGGGCACGAGCCACCCTACTTCATGACTCCGCCCGACTCGCCGGCCCGGCCCGTGTGGCATTGGGCACTGGGCTCGTTCGTGGTCGCACTGGGACTGGGTTTCGCGCTCGGCTGGCAGATGCTCGATCGCCGCATCCGTCGCAAGTACGGCGGTCTGCGAATCTACTAGTCGCACGTCAGAGATGGTTGCGAACCGGCTAAAGGCTTGAAAGCCGGGGTGCTGCGCGGATCGGCCCATCCGCCATCTCGCACAGCGCCCCGTCCTTGCTCGGCTGATCCGTCTCCGTGCGCCTTAATCCTGATCTTTGCCGTAGCCGTTTGACATAGCGTCGTCAAGCGACGCCTGCGCAGCATCAGCGCAGACATTGCAGCACTCGCATGAAACTGTGCGCCGCTTCGCTGCTCCTCCCAGCGGTACTGCCTAGACTGCCGAGGATCGAAGATTCGACCCAGGGGACGGCTGTCGAAGCCGCGCACCAGCACCGATAATGAAAAGCGTCCGCCGTAGCGATTTCGACGTGACCAATACCGTGCAGGTGAGCGTACCCGCAGCGGTTCTCGAGGCTGTCGAAGCGCTCTATCGGCCCCTCTGGCCGCAACTTGAGTTCGGCCCCATCGCCAAGGCCTTCGAGCATTTCGAGCGCCTGTTCGCGGGCGAAGTCCCCGGCTATTTCGGCGTCGATACCGTCTACCACGATCGACAGCACACCTTAGACATTACCCTGGCGCTCGCACGCCTCATCGTGGGGCATGAGCGGATGCAGCCCGAAGCGGCTCGCCTCGGCAGTGAGCGCGCCATCGTCGGACTCATCGTCGGCCTGTTTCACGACGTCGGCTACCTGCGGCGTACCGATGACCACGAATCGCGCAATGGCGCGGAATTCACGCGTACGCACGTCTCGCGCGGCGCGCGGTTTCTGGAGGAATACCTGCCGGTGCTGGGCCTGAGTGCCTGGGTGCCGATTACCTCCCAGATCATCCATTTCACGGGCTATGAAGTGCCCTTCCCGCAGATCGAAGCCAAGGTCCCGGACCGGCGCGACGTCATGCTGGGTCACCTGCTCGGCACAGCCGACATGGTCGCCCAGATCGCCGATCGCTGTTACCTGGAGAAATGCCGCGATCGGCTCTACGCTGAATTCGTGCTCGGAGGAGTCGCCCTGCCCGTCGCTGCCAACGGCGGGCGGCAGGTGAAGTACGCGTCCGGCCTCGATTTGCTGCGGCAGACCCCGGAGTTCGTCGCCGAAGTGCGCGCCAAGCGCCTCGATGGCGAGTTTCACTCCGCCTACCGCTTCCTCGAAGCCCTTTACGGCGGTCGCAACCCCTACATGGAAGCGATCGACCGGAACATGGAGTACCTGCGGCAGATTCTACGGAGCGAAAACTGGCGTCTGCTGCGGCGCAGTCCGCCGATTTTCGCCGCCTCCGCCGACCCGATGTCCACCATGCGTGGACTGATGCTCGGCTATATCAAGCGCGTCTGGTCAGGGCAGTCCGGCGAGGCCAAGATGGCCGCCAAAGGAAAGTGATTCGCGCGGAAGCGCTGATTTAACCGTTGTTGGCCCACATTTTGTCGCCAATTGGCGTCCCATTCCGGTAGCGTTCCCAGCCGAACGGCGGTTAATATCGTCCCCGAAATATTACGGGGATACGGGCGAGCCTTTGGGCGAAGCCCTACACATGACTGCCGTCAGTCTCAAGCTCAAGTACGCCAGCGCGGCTTTCGTAGCCGTATTGATTGCCATGGCCGCCGTCACCGTACTGCTCGTCTGGCAGCACGATACCGACACGCGCCACCTCGGCGCTATGGCGGAAGACACTGCGCGTGAGGGTGTGGACGTGGAGCTGCGCGCCCGTGCAAGCAGGACTGCCGCACACGCCGCCGACTCGATCACGAACCCGATCCGCACGCGAGACACCGTGACGGTGGCGCGCCGGCTGCTCCCGTTTATTGAGGATCCGACCGTAGCCGCCATCACCGTGATGGATAGCACCGGAACCGTGGTCTACACCTGGCATCGGGCCGTGCAGCCACAGAAGAGCGTGTTGCAGGCGGAAGCAACCGAGCCTGTCAGAACGCTCGTCGAGAATATTCCGGGCGCCGCGACACCGGAGACCTTCGGTACGGTGAAGGTGTTGCTCGAGCAGGCGGCGCCAGTGCCGGAGACGAGCCTCACGGGCCGACTCATCGCGGCGAGCGCCTCGCAGTCGCACCTCGCCCTCATCCTGGCCGGCGTGCTCGCGTTGCTTGTTGGTCTCGTGGGAGCCGCCATCGCGTGGCGGGCCGCGCACAGGATCGAGCGGCCGATCGATGCCCTCATCAAGAGCGCCGACCGCATCGGGCAGGGCGACTACACCCGCCCGCTGGAAGTGCGGCGACGTGATGTGTTGGGCGATCTGCAACAGGCGCTCGAGCGCATGCGTTCGCGTCTGCGCCAGTACACTATTAACAAGAGCTACCTGCACAGCGTCCTGAACAGCATGACGGACGCCGTGTTCGTAACTTCGCCCGACGGTGTGATAAAGCTCGCCAATTCCGCAGCCTGCAAGCTGCTGGGCTTCAGCGAGGAAGAAATCCTTGGCCGCGGTATCGTGGCAGTCCTCGACGAGCGTGAGCGAGAGAACTTCGATCTCACGCAAGCGGCGCAGGAGACTCGCGAGACTGTAGTCCGGACACGCGCCGGACAGACCATACCCGTTTCGTTCACCGGATCGCATATCGAGAGCGACGATCCACAATTCCAGGGCAACATCTTCGTCGCCCGGAACATCACCGATCGCAAGCGCGCCGAACGCCGCATTCGCTACCTGGCCCGTTACGACGCGCTCACCAAGATCCCGAACCGGATGCAGTTCCACCATCTGCTGCAGCAGACGATTGCCCGCGCGCTGCGCAGCGGGCAGGTGGTAGCACTGTTGTATCTGGATATGGACCGATTCAAAGAGGTGAACGACACCTTCGGCCACGGCTCGGGCGACCGTGTGCTCGAAGTGCTGGCGGAGCGACTCACCCGGTCACTGCCGAAAGACACCATTGTCGGCCGGCTCGCCGGCGATGAGTTCGCGTTGTTCGTTGACGGGCTGCCTGCGGATTCCGATAACCGTGGCCCGATCGCCCACCTCGCACGCTCCATCCTCACGGAAGTGAGCCG
>DATBCZ010000567.1:0-4602 GCA_036270175.1 Steroidobacteraceae bacterium
CTCATCCATGATCTCGCGGTGTGGTATCACCTGGCCTGGCTGGGAGAGACGGTGCGCCGCTTCGATCCGCTGGTGAGTGAACTCACCGAGCGCGGACGCGACTTCACCGCGGCACATCGGCGCCAGTTGCTCGCGCTCATCGGTGACCTCGTCAGCACTGTAATTCCCCGCTATCGGGCCCTGTTCGAACGGGGACAGATCGAGCTCTCGGTGACGCCCTACGCGCATCCCATCGTTCCGCTGTTATTCGATTTCAAGTCTGCTCGCGACGCGGTTCCTAACATGCCGCTCCCGGAGCACGCTGCCTATCCCGGCGGCGCGGCGCGCGCGGCGTGGCATGTTGAAGAATCGATTCGAGTCTTTACGAAAGCCTTCGGCGCGCGTCCGACGGGTTGCTGGCCCTGCGAGGGCGCGATAAGCCGCGACACCCTCGAGCTGCTCGATCGCCACGAATTCCGCTGGGCCGCGACCAGCAACAATGTGCTGCGGGGCTGCCTGGAGCAGGGTGACCGTCACGCGGCCCACCATGCTTTCTCATTCAACCGCCCTTATCGTTTGCCGGGCGCCGGATTGAGCTGTTTCTTCCGTGACGATGCCCTGTCGGACCTCATCGGCTTTACCTACGCGACCTGGCACGGTGACGATGCTGCGCACAACCTCGTCAACGAAGTTGCCCAGCTCGCGCGAAAGTATGCACACGCTCCCGGCCACGCCGTCCTCATCGCCTTGGATGGCGAGAATGCGTGGGAACATTACCCCTTCAACGGGTATTACTTCCTCCGAGCGCTCTACTCGCTGCTGGCGAATCACCCGTTGCTGGAATTGACCACGTTGTCCGACTGTCTCGCGCGGGGCATCGAGCCCGCGCCTCTGCACAGAGTGAAGGCGGGCAGTTGGGTGCACGGTACGCTGGCGACGTGGATGGGTGATCCGGCGAAGAACCGCGCCTGGGATCTGTTGTGCGAGGCCAAGCTGGCGTTCGATCGCGTACTGCATTCCGGCTCGCTCGACCCCACACGCAGAGCCGCGGCCGAGCACCAGCTCGCTTTGTGCGAGAGCTCGGACTGGTTCTGGTGGTTCGGCGATTACAATCCAACCGACGCCGTGACCCAGTTCGATCGTCTCTACCGACGCCAGCTGGTGAATCTCTATCACCTGCTCGGTCTCGAAACGCCTCCGACCCTGGCGCACCCGATCTCCGTCGGCGGTGTTCATGCCGACGGCCGCCAAGCCGAACACGGCGGAACCATGCGCCGGGCCTACGCGGACTGAGGTACCCGAGCTGTGGCAACCGCGCGTCTGCCCGTCTTCGATCGCCGCCGCGCGGGTGTACTGCTCCACGTGGGCTCGCTCGAGGGTGGCCTCGGACGCAGCGGTCGTGCGTTTATTGACTGGCTGGCCACGGCTGGATTCTCCGTGTGGCAGATTCTCCCGGTCGGGCCGACGGGCTCCGACGGCTCGCCGTATTGGGTGCGCTCCGATTACGCGGGCAACCCGGCTTTCATCGATTCCACCGAATGGCCGGACCTGAAATCCGGCGCCTATCCTGCTTTCCTCGAAGGCGCGAAATACTGGCTCGAAGACTATGCCCTGTTCGAGGTGTTGAGCTTCGTGCATGGCGGTGCGCCGTGGTGGAGTTGGCCGCCGGAATTGCGGGACCGTATTCCCGACGCGCTCACCCGCGCCAGGCAACAGTACACATCAGAGCTCGATCGCGTTAAGGGCGTGCAGTTCGCCTTCTTCACGCAGTGGCAGAGACTGCGCGAGCATGCCAACACGCGCGGCATAAGGTTGTTCGGCGACTTACCGTTCTACGTAGCGCCCGACTCCGCGGAGACCTGGGCGCATCGTGAGCAATTTCAGTTGGATGCCACCGGGCATCCAACCGCCGTGGCCGGCGTTCCACCGGACTACTTCTCCGCCACCGGACAGCTTTGGGGAAATCCGCTCTACAACTGGGACGTGATCCGTCGCGACCACTGCAGACTCTGGCGCGATCGTGTCGCGGCGCAGATGCAACGTGTAGACGTCCTCAGGATCGACCACTTTCGCGCGCTCGCCGCCTATTGGGCGGTGCCGGCCGGCGCGCCCGATGCGCGCGGCGGCGAGTGGCGCCCGTCGCCGGGCGAGGAGTTGATGGGTTTGTTGTGGGACGACCTGGGCGATCTGCCGATCGTGGCCGAAGACCTCGGTGTCATTACGCCCGATGTCGAGGCGCTCCGCAAAGGCTTCGGGTTGCCGGGCATGCGGGTGCTCCAGTTCGGTTTCAGCGGCGAGGCGACCAACCCGCACTTGCCCCACATGCACGAACACGACAGTGTCGTGTATACCGGGACGCACGATAACGACACGACACTGGGCTGGTATTCGACGTTGCCGGAAAATGCCCGGCGCGGGGTGGACGATTTCCTACGGCTCACCCCGGGATCCATGCCGGAAGCGCTGACCCGGACCGCGCTCGGCTCGGTTGGGCTACTGGCGATTATTCCCGCGCAGGACGTATTGGCGCTCGGCTCGGCGGCGCGCCTCAACACGCCGGGCACCGCCAGCGGCAACTGGAGCTGGCGCCTCGGCCCGGGCGCGCTGACGTCGGAGCTGGCAGGTCACTTCAGACACCTCAATGGAATTTACGGTCGCGCGTGAGAGTGATATGGAGTCGCGTCGGTGAGAGTTCTCTGGATTTTTGTAGTGTTGCTCGGACTGTCAGGCTGCTCGCTGATCGTACCGAAACTGCAGGCGCCGCACCTGTCGGTCGTGGGCGTCGAATTGCAGAAGGGCGCGCTCTGGCAACAGAAGCTCAAAGTGCGCATGCACGTCGAGAATCCCAACGATCGCGTGCTGCCCATCAAGGGCATCACCTACACCCTCGAGGTCAACGGGCAAGAGTTCGCGCACGGCGAGTCCGCGGCGAGCTTCGTCGTTCCCGCGCTCGGTGAGGCCGAGTTCGACATGAACATGACCGCCAACATGGCGGGCACCATCATCAGCCTGTTGAGCCACGGAACCGACGCGACCGTGGAGTACCACCTCATTGGGCGGATCTCTCTGTCAGAAGGGCTGCTGCGCTCGGTGCCGTTCGACCAACATGGGACGTTCCGGCTGCAATAGTTTCACGTCAGCAGCCGATTGAAGAGCTCCACGTAAAGTCCGCCCTGGCGTTGCCACGAGAAGTCGCGGCGCATCCCATTCCGAACCATGCGTAGCCAATGTGTCGGCGCCGCATACAGATCGAGCGCCGTATTCAACGCCCATTCCAACGCTTCCGTGTTGAAGTCATTGAAGACGATTCCGGTGCCAACACCGGTGTCCGGGTTGTAGTGCTCGACTGAATCCGCCAGTCCTCCGGTTTTGCGTACGATGGGTACCGTGCCGTAGCGGAGGCTGTACATCTGGTTGAGCCCGCAAGGCTCATAGAGCGAGGGCATGATAAAGAGATCGCTGGCCGCCTCGATCCAATGCGACAGCGCATCGTCGTAACCGCGACGGAAGTGGACGCGGCCGGGGAAGTCCGCCTGCAACTGGGTGAAGAACTCCTCGTACTGGGGATCGCCGCTGCCCAGGACCACGAGCGCAAACTCGCGCCAGGCGAGCACCTGCGGTAATGACTCGAACATCAGCTCGATCCCTTTTTGCAGGGCGAGTCGGGTCACGATGCCGCCGAGCGGCACCTCGGGTGCGATGTCGAGTTGCATGCGCTTGATGAAGTCGCGCTTCAGCTCGCCTTTGACCTGCAGACTGTCGGGGTCGAAGTGCCGCGGAATGTGGCGGTCCCGGCGTGGGTCCCATTCGTCGTAGTCGACACCATTCAGAATGCCGGTGAGTGCGCCACCTCGTGCGCGCAAGGCCCCCTGCAACCCCATGCCGTACTCATCGGTGCAGATCTCGCGCGCATGCGTCGGGCTCACCGTAGTGATGGCATCCGCGTACATGATCCCGTGGCGCAGGGGATTGATCACTCCCGCTCGCAAATCGTCCTGGTGCAGCAGGTAACTCTTCGAACCCAGCGCTACATCGCCGATCTCGGTGGCATTGAAGACCCCCTGGTAGCCGATGTTGTGGATGGTGAGCACCGAGCGCGTGCCCATGAAAATTGGGTCCGTGTCGTACAGCGCTTCCAGAAACAACGGCCCGAACGCCGTGTGCCAGTCATTGCAATGCAGGATCCGGGGAGCCCAATTCATGAGTTGGCACGCGGTCAATGCGGCCCGTGTAAATGCCATGAAGCGCAGGTGCTCGTCGCTGTCGGTCGTGTAGAGCGTGGCCCGCTCGAAAAGAACCGGGCAGTCGAGGAGATAGACGGGTGCCGTAGAGCCCGGCAGCACTGCCAGCAGTACAGAAAACAGGTAACGGTGCGGACCGACCAGCACCTCGAAGGATTGCAGCCCTTCGAGCGGCTCGGCGCCGAGCTTCACGCGGTCGATGGACTTATAAAGAGGAGTGAACAGCCGGACATCGTGACCGACTGAATGCAGGTACTTCGTGAGGGCGGCCGAGACGTCCGCGAGACCGCCGGTCTTCGACAACGGCGCGGCCTCGGAGGCGAGCAGGCACACAGTCAGTTTCATGAATTCATTACCGGTTTATGATGAGGGCACAAAAACG
>DATBCZ010000568.1:0-6999 GCA_036270175.1 Steroidobacteraceae bacterium
GCTTTCTGGCGCTGGCGCTCTCGGACCTGCCGCCGATGCGCCAGTTCGGGATCGTCTCTTCCTCGGCGTTCGTTCTCGCGCTGCTCGCCGATTTCACCGCTTTGCCAGGGGCGCTGTGGATCCTGAGCCGTAACAAGCGCAACACTCATTTGACCACCCACTGAACCTCCGACGACGCCACCTGCACCTTTTCCAGTGCCTTCTCAGCGGCAGCATTGACACAACGGTGATACGACGAGGCCTGTGCCATTGTCGTCGACGCGACGTACCTCCGCGCCCGGTGCAATCCGGCTGACGGGAAGCGAGCTACCGCTGTAACGATTGCGCAAGGTCCTGTAACAGGCACTCAACCCCGCCCAGCGTGGCCTCGACAGCCGCGTCGAGCGCCCCTAGGCTAGGAGCCTGCGCCTAA
Organism: Steroidobacteraceae bacterium; assembly: GCA_036270175.1. Taxonomy (GTDB): domain Bacteria; phylum Pseudomonadota; class Gammaproteobacteria; order Steroidobacterales; family Steroidobacteraceae; genus 13-2-20CM-66-19. Next base: position 413 of record DATBCZ010000568.1, read on the forward strand.
TCCGCCGCTCCCCCCGCCCGAAACGCCACAACATTCGTGGCCACATACCCGGAGCTCGCCACGGCTCTGAACAGATCCGCCAGACTCGCCGGCTTCGTCAGGTGTTGATCAAACCCAGCCTCACGCGTCCGTGCCAGGTCCGCGGGCTGCCCCATCCCCGTGAGAGCGACGAGCCTCACTCCCTTCCCCCACGGCTGCCTGCGAATCATGGTCGCGAGCTCGATGCCATCCGGATGCGGCATGTTGAGATCAATGAACGCAACCTCCGGAGTGAGCTGCGAAGCGGCCTCGAACGCACTCGAGCCGTCAAAGCAGGTCCGCACCGAGTGACCATTGGATCTCAACAACTCGCCGAGACTGGTCGCGGCGTCCACGTTGTCATCTACGACGAGGATGCGACGACTCGCCTGCGCAGGCTGCGCGTTGCCAGCGTCCACGTCATTCTGACCCGGCGCGACGACCAGCGGCAGATGAACTGCGAACTCGCTGCCCCGACCCGGGCCGGCGCTGCGTGCACTGATCTCCCCGCCGTGCAACGAAACCAACGAGCGTGCCAGCGCCAGCCCGAGCCCCAGGCCCGCCGCGACTTGTGTCTTGCTTGCGTCCAACTGCACGAACATATCGAAAATCCGTGTCAGGTCCGCCGACGGGATACCGATTCCATTGTCGCGGACCGAGATGATCGCCCGCGGTCCCTCGGCACGCATCGACAACTCGATACGCCCGTTGGCGGGCGTGAACTTCGCGGCGTTGTTCAACAGGTTGGCGATAACCTGTGCGAGCCGTGTCGGATCACCATCCACATGGAACTTGCGCGGTGAGTAGCGGACGACGAGCTCATGCGACTTTCCCTCGATGTTAGGTCGTGCCGTCTCGATCGCGGCATTGACGAACGAATCGACCGACACCTTTTCCCGATGCAGCTGCAGCTTGCCCCGGTCGACCCGACTGACATCCAGCAGGTCATCGATCAGTCGAGTCACCAGTCCGAGCTGCCGGTCCATCATGGCGTAGATATCCGCCGGCCCCTCCGGCACGCGCAGCTTCAGAATCGCGATCCCGTTACGGATGGGAGCAAGAGGGTTGCGCAACTCGTGGGACAGCGTCGCGAGAAACAGGCTCTTGACGGCATCCGCCCGTTGCAACTCGGCCGCGTATTGCTTCAATTCGAGGGCAACTTCCTTGAACATCTCCTGTGAGCGCCGATAATCGTCGCGGGCCTTGCGCATGGTCTCGCCGAGAACAATGATCAAAGTGCACGTTAGCGCATACAGGCCAGCACCCAGTGCGGTAGTGAGCGTTCCCGCCGTCAGGAGGCTCGGCGCTTTCCCGAACAGGAGCGTCGTTCCGACGAATCCGGCGATCGCAGCCGCCAACGCAGGCCCCCAACCGCCCATCCAGACGGCCACCGCGATCGCACCAAACAGCGTCGCGTACGGCAGATCCGATTTCAGCCAGGGCAACAGGAACCAACGCAATACGATCGCCGCGGCGGCAATGGCGAACGCGGCGGTGTACCTCACCGCCACGAGACTTGCGTCCTTGGGGCGTCCGGCGGAGGCGAGTTCGCCCAGCAGGAAGGTCAGCAAGAGGTAGGACGACACGACGGAACTGCATCGCGCGACATACCAGCCAATCGTATATCGCGCCCCCGCCACGGTGCTCAAGACCAGATCGGCCGCCGACGCGACCAGCATGAGCGCCAACCACAGGTAGAGCGGATTGTTGAACGCCTGCTTGCGCCAGATGACCAAGGCGCCCACAGCATACAGAGCGATTGTCACCCAGCTGATCGCCTGTGCCGTGCCGCTGAAAGGCTCCAGGAGCGTCCGTGGCAATTGAGCGTTCACCAACGCGAAGGCAACCAGAACGCACACGAGCGTCGTCGCGAACCATGCGAGATACAACTGTCGCGGACTCGCCTTCCAGCGGCCCGCGGCAGAACGCGTCTCAGCCGCCACGGCCGCCACGAACAGAAGCGCCGGCCCGAGACGCAGCGCCAGAAACAGCGCCGCGGCCGTGTGTTCGGTACCAAACAGCCGCCCGGGCCTTATCGCATCGTTGAAGCTCAGGGTATAACCGAGCACCATACCCGCGCTGAAAAGATAGGCGCAAGTCAACAGAAGCAACGCCGGGCGCCCGTGCGTCACGAATTGGCGGCCCAACATTGCTGCGGTGCATAGATCGGCAAAAAGGACGCCGATCCCGTAAACGCCCACCACAGCCGGGACCACCGGTACCGGTCGCTGAGCCCAGGGAAGAAATCCCAAAACGAGCGCGCCGTACAAGATCGGCAGGGCCGCAAAGACGCGTCGCTGCCACAGGGTCGGGGTAGTCATTACCCTACTTTCCCACCTCGGTGCAGCCCGGGCAACCAGATACAGAAACCGTCGCAATACGCAGCCAGCATCAATGGCTTCGGCAACGCGACCCTGGCCGCCTGGCCGGGAACAAGCCGACGGCACTGCCTATCCGCCCGTTCGCGCCGGAGAATGCGGCACCGACGGTCATGACGGCACCGCCACCGGCCGCAACCAAGCTGGTAACGCAGGGGCAAGAACAACAACCAACACCCGCGGCCGCTGAAATCGGGGACTAGGGGGTGATCAGGTACTTCTCGCCCGTGGCGCGCTTGTTATAAGCCGCGATGACGGCGGGCGCCAACGCCTGGACCAGCGAAATCTCCGCCGTGTAATGGGTGGCGAACGTTGTCGTCAACTCGGCGGCAACTCGCTCGCGCAGCCGCTGCGTGTCGCGTGAGCCGATCTTCTGCAGGAACCAGGTCATCAGCCAGCCGCCCACACCCCAGGCCATGCCGAAGTTGCGACCGAGTTCGGTCGGCGAGGTATCCAGGCCACCGTAAATGTAAACCTGCTTGTGCGTCGAGGAGCCATAGCGGTTGTAGCTCGTCATCTTGCGGGCGGCCGCCCGCTCCATGCAGGACAGAATGGTTGCGACCAACTTGCCACCGCCGATGGCATCGAACGCCAGCGTCGCGTTGGTTTCTGCGATCGCCTCCGTGAGTTGCGTGGCGAATTCGGCACTCGTGCTGTCGAGCACATACTTCGCGCCGCTACCGCGAAGATCAGCCACCTGCTGCGCACTGCGGACGATGTTCACGAGCGGCACGCCGTCGGCTTTACAAAGGCGGTTCAGCATGTGCCCGAGGCTCGACGCGGCGGCGGTGTGCACCAGCGCACTGTGCCCCTCCCGACGTAGCGTCTCGACCATCCCGAGCGCGGTGAGCGGGTTGATGAAAGCCGAGGCGCCCTGCTTCGAGGTGGTCCCTTCGGCCAACAACAAACAGTTCGCGATCCTGGCAACGCGAAATTGCCCATACATACCGAAGGTCTGTGTCGCGACTCGACGTCCAACCCACGACTGCGCGTCCGCACCGGCGGCCACCACGACACCCGCGCCCTCGTTACCTACCGGCATCGATTGATCCAGCCGACCCGCAACCGCACCGAGCCGCGACTGGGGAACGTCCGCGACCGCGGTCGGCCGGTCCGCCGTTCCGCCACCTTTGAAAGTCGCCACATCGGCCGGCCCCAGCAACATCCCCAGATCCGAAGGGTTGATCGGCGCGGCCTCGACGCGGATCACGACCTCATCCGCCGCCGGGGCGGGCACCGTTGCTTCTTCCAGCGACAACTCGAGTTTCCCACCCGAGGTGATCTTCGACCGCAACTCGAGCCCTGACAGGTTTGCCATGTTCGTACCGTCCCTTCAGTTTCGATGCAAGGTACGGTCCGGTCGCGAGCGCGTCAATGAAGGCGTAGACTGCGCGTCGCCGGCAGGGGGAACGGACCGGTTGGAGAAGTCCAATGGCGGAAAAGCGGCATGACTGGTTTCTCAATCAGATCTTTCATCACCGGGCGGCGTTGCACCGCTACCTGGGGAAACTGACCTCCGGGGCCGAAGACATCGAGGACCTGGTGCAGGAGACGTATGTCCGCATCTACGCCCTGCCGGACTATCTCCAGGTCGAGTCGCCCAAGGCCTTGTTATTCCGGATCGCCCATAACCTGGCAGTCGAGCGCGCCCGGCGGCAGAAGACCCAGGCGACCGACACAATGGGGGATTTCGAGTCCTTGAACGTCTATTCTTCTGAGGCGCCGCCGGATGAGCAGACTGACGCGCGCCGGCGCTTCGAGTCGTTCTGCGCCGCCGTCGAGCGGTTACCGCCCTTGTGCCGGCGGGTATTTGTGCTCCGTAAGGTTCACAAACTCTCGCACGCCGAGATTTCGGAGGTGCTCGGCGTCTCTCAGAGCACCATCGAGAAGCACGTGGCCAAGGGCCTGGTGCGCTGCCGGGATTACATGCGGGAGTTGGGCCTGTTGGAAGTTGTGGAGACAAAAGCTCGCTCGCGGTCACTGCGCAGCGTCGCAGACGGCGGGAGCGGTGAATGAGCGAGGTCGTTAAATTACGTACGCGCGCCGAAATCGACGAAGAGGCGGCTGCGTGGATCTGGCGGATGGAGTCCGGGGCCGCCTCGAGCGCGGATCCGGAAGGTTTCGAGGCCTGGTTGCGGCAGGATCCGCGCCATCGCCGCGCGGTGGATGAATTGTCGAAAGTCTGGGAGGCCCTGGACGGGCTCCCGGAGCCGCAGCACAGTACCGAGACTCTTTCCCCGGCGGCGGGAGCCGAGCTGCACGCTGCTGTACTCCACCGTCGGCCGCTGTGGTTCGCGGCTGCGGCGGCCGTACTCGTTGCGGCTATCGGCGCCACCCTCTGGCTAAACAAGGGTAGTGAAACCCAGGTCGTGGCCACAGCAGTCGGGCAGCATCGGAATGTAGTGTTGGCTGATGGCACCCTGGTCTCGCTCAACACCAACACAATCGTCGAGACCAACATAGGGCGCCGCTCGCGAGAAATCTTCCTGCGCAAGGGGGAGGCCCACTTCGAGGTGGCCCCGGACCGCTCGCGGCCATTCCTGGTACACGCCGGGGACGCGGTGGTCCGCGCTGTCGGGACGGAGTTCGGAGTTCGGCTCCGCACGGACCGGCATGTTGACGTGCTGGTGACGGAAGGGCGCGTCGAGGTCCAGCCGGACGCGCCGAATCTGGAACCACGCGCAACGACGGGTGACCATGATGCCTCAATGCCCGTCGTGCGTGTCCGTGCGGTAAATGCCGGAGAGGCTCTCTCCACGGCTACGGCTAACTATCCCGTAGTCCCGGTGAGCCCCGAACAATTATCCAGCGAGTTGGCGTGGCGCGACGGTGCGGTGGTGTTCGACAGCGAGCCACTGGCGGAAGCGATCGCGGAGATTCAGCGCTATACCGATTCTCCCATCATCATCAGCGATCCGGCCATTACCACGCTACCGGTTGGCGGCCGGTTCAAGACTGACGATCTGCAGGGATTTCTGGACGGCCTGCAGGCGGCGCTCCCGGTGACGATTCGTCGCACCGCCGATGGCGTCGTTTACGTCGATCCACGCCACTGATTCCGCGGCGCGGAGCCGCTTCTAACCCCTTCTCCGGCAACTCTTCCCCCGGCGCGTGTTAATTCGCGCGCCGGAGTAGTGCCTTTTCTGCCGCCAACCGTCTTTCTCAATAACAGGCCCTTTTAAGGGCCTGTAGAGGGGAACAATGCGAATTGTGTGTTCAACGCAACGGGCAGGTTGGGCCCGGCGGACGGGCGTGTGCCTGGCCCTGGCAATACTCTGCAGCCAGGCTTACGCCGATCCGGCGCTGCGCCACTTCGACATCCAATCGCAGGGCGCCTCGCTCGCGTTGAAAGAATTCGCGCGCCAGGCCGACATCAGCCTGGTCTTCTCATCCACCGTGGTCGCCCATCACCAGACGGCAGGTCTGCGCGGCGACTTCACCGTCATCGATGGCCTCAAGAAACTGCTGGACGGCAGCGGACTGTCGTTCAAACAGGTGAGCGCCACGACCATCGCCATAAACACCGCCACCACGACTCGCGCCGATCCGGAGCCGCCAGCCGCCGAGCCGGCCGCAAGTCCGGCTGACACCGAGTCACACACCAAGGGGGACCCTAACATGACTCATCGAGGATTTTTCACCAGGCTAGCCAGCCTGCTCGCGCTCAGCGGCGCGACCCTGGCCGGCAGCCATGCTTACGGACAGGAGGCTGCTACTGAGACCGGCGCCCAACCCGCGGTGGTGGATGCCAGCGCCGCCAACACCAACAACCTGGAAGAAGTCGTGGTGACGGGCACGGCAACCGCCGGCGGCGTGAAAAAACTCGACGCCAGCTTCGAGATCACCACCGCGAGCCTGGAGGAGATACGCGACGCCGCCCCCTCGAGCGCCGCCGATCTGCTGAAGATCGTGCCCGGCGTGTGGGCCGAATCGAGTGGCGGCGAAGCCGGCGCCAACATCGAGCTCGCCGGGTTCCCCGGCGGCGGCGATGCGCCCTACGTGACCTACCAGATCAACGGTTCACCCATCTTCCCCTCCTCGGGCAACATTTCCTTCATGGACAACTCCTCGTTGTTCCGCATCGACGAGAGCATCGAGCGCGCCGAGGTCCTGCAGGGCGGCCCCGGCGTCGTCTATTCGAACGGCCAGCTCGGCGCGACGGCGAACTTCATCTTGAGGCAAGGCACGGCG